>JAEXTU010000223.1 GCA_023453335.1 Pseudomonadota bacterium
CGGCCTGAAGAGGCGATTGGGGAGGACTAGTCCTCCAGCGTACTCGTATCCCCCACGTCCTGCCCCAGTTCCTGGGCCTTCAGGATTCTCCGCACGATCTTGCCGCTTCTCGTCTTGGGGAGGTCGGGCTTAAACTCGATGCTCTTGATGACCGCCACGGGCCCCAGCTCCTTGCGGATGTGGGTTTTGAGGTCCTTGACCAGGTCCTCGGCGCGGTCGTACTCGTCGCGCCAGCCGTCCTTGAGCACCACGAAGGCCTTGGCCACCTCGCCCTTGATGGCGTCCGGGATGCCGATGACCGCGCTTTCAATGACCCACTTGTGGGCGTTCAGGCCGCTCTCCAGCTCGGCGTTGCCGATGCGGTGGCCGGCGATGTTCAAGACGTCGTCATGCCGGCCCTGGATCCAGATGTAGCCGTCCTCGTCGCGCCGGGCCACGTCGCCCGCGTAGTACACCCCCGGGACCTTTTCCCAGTACTGGGATTTGTAGGCCTCAGGGTCCTCCCACAGGGTGGTCATCATGGCCGGCCAGGGTTTCTTGAGCACCAGGAGGCCGCCCTTGCCCGGCGGCACCGGCCCGCCCTGCTCGTCCACGATGTCCGCCTCGATGCCGGGCAGGGGCTTGTTCACCGACCCGGGCTTGAGGAGCGAGATGGGCAGGGGCGAGATCATCATCATGCCGGTCTCGGTCTGCCACCAGGTGTCCAGCACCGGGCACTCGGACCGGCCGATGTTCTTGTAGAACCACACCCAGGTCTCGGGGCTGATGCACTCGCCCACCGAGCCCAGCAGGCGCAGGGTGGAGAGGTCGTGCTTGCGCGGGTACTGCACCCCGAAGCGCATGAGCATGCGGATGAGGGTCGGCGCGGTGTAGAGGATGGTCACCCCGTAGCGGTCCACCATGTGCCACAGCCGGTCGGCCTGGGGGTAGAGGGGGTGCCCCTCGTACATGAGGATGGTGGTGCCGGCCATGAGCGGGCCGTAGACCACGTAGGAGTGGCCGGTGATCCAGCCGGTGTCCGCGGTGCACCAGAAGATGTCCGTGGGCTTGATGTCGAAGACCCAGTTCAGGGTGCGGTGCACGCCCACCATGTACCCGGCGTGGGTGTGCACGATGCCCTTGGGCTTGCCGGTGGTGCCCGAGGTGTAAAGCAGGAACAGCGGGTCCGCGGCGTCCATGACCTCGGTGGCCGCGTCGGCGCGCTCCTGGCGCACCAGGTCCTCGTACCAGAGGTCGCGCGGCTCGTTCATCTCGATGTCCACGCCGGCGCGGTGCACCACCACCACGCTCTCCACGCACTCGGCGCAGGCCCCTTCCAGGGCCTCGTCCACGGTGTTCTTGAGGTTCACCGGCTGGCCGTTGCGGTAGAAGCCGTCGCAGGTGACCAGCAGCTTGGCCGAGCAGTTGTTGATGCGCTCGCGCAGTACCTTGGCCGAGAACCCGCCGTAGACCAGGGAGTGGATGGCCCCGATCTTGGCCGCGGCCAGCATGGCGATGAGGGTCTCGGGCAGGATGGGAAGGTAGATGATGATGCGGTCGCCCTTTTTCACGCCCAGGGAGCGCAGGGCGTTGGCGAAGCGGTTCACCGCGCGGTAGAGCTCGTAGTAGGTGTACTTGCGGGTGTCGCCGGGCTCGCCCTCCCAGATGAGGGCCAGCTTGTTCTTGCTCACGGTCTCGATGTGGCGGTCCAGGGCGTTGTACACGATGTTGCACTTGGCCCCGGGGAACCACTGGTAGAAGGGGGCCTGGGAGTCGTCCAGGACCTTCTCCCACATCTTGAACCAGTCCAGTTCGTGGGCGGCGTCCTCCCAGTAGGCCAGGAAGTCGTCTTCCGCTGACCGGTAGTGGGCGGCCAGCTCCTGGGGATTGACGTTGGCCTCGATGACCAGCTGGGGCAGGGGACGGAAGACCCGCTCTTCCTGCAAGAGGGCGTCAAGGGCGCCGGAGGTGTCCATGTACGTACTCCTTGGCCGGGGGTGCGGGTACCGTGGTAGCACACGCGCGTAAAGGCGCGAGGGAAATTCGGGGAAAGGCGCGTGCGGCGCGTTGAACGGCGGATAGGTCGGGCGATGCGGCGGCCGGCATGGCTAGAGCCCCAGGATGGCCTTGAGCTCGCCGATGCGGCGGCGGCTGATGGGCAGTTCGATGCGGGTCTTGCCGGTGGTGCGCAGCATGAAGTTGGACCCGGGCAGGCTGGCGATCTCGGTCACCATGTCCAGGTTCACCAGGAATTTGCGGTGCACCCGGAAGAACCGGTAGGGCCGCAGGCGCTCCTCCAGATTCTTCAGGCGGTAGGAGGTCAGGAACTTCTGGCCGGCGGTATGCACGTACGAGTAGTCCTCGTAGGCCTCCACGAAGATGATCTGGGTGTAGGGGATGAGGATGGTGCGGCCGTCCAGGCTGATGGGCAGCTTCTCGATGTCGAGAGGTTTCGCCTGGCCGGACTGCTCCCAGGCGTTGGACAGGGCCTTCATGAACCGTTCTTCCTCTTCCTCCTCCAGGGGCAGGGAGAGGGTTTCCTCCTCGGCCACCTCGGCGGCCGGGTGCCAGCCGGCGCTGGGCGCGGGAATCTCCTTGAAGTGGGCCTTGAATACGTTGAGGCGGTCCAGGGTGCGGGTGAGGCGCTCCGGGGTGAAGGGCCACAGCAGGTAGTCGGTGGCCCCCAGCTCGAAGGCGGTGAAGGCCCGGGCCTCGTCCGCGGCGATGAAGACCAGGGCGGGCTTCTGCTTGCGGCCGGCCAGCATCTGGGCCAGCTCGAACCCGGACACCCCGGCGGGCAGGTCGCAGCCCAGGAAGATGACCCCGTAGCTGATGTGCTCCATGAGCTCCAGGGCCTCGAACCCGGTGGCCGCCTCGCCCAGGACCTTGAGGAAGGCCACCTCGGCCATGCGCTCGCGCAGGGCCTGGCGCACCGCGGCGTCGGGGTGGAGGATCAGGGTGTTGAGCTTGGCCATGGGGTGTTCCGGCCGAGCGCGGCGGAATGAACCCCGGCCCGGAAGGCCCCTATAGCAGGAATCCTGGCAATATCAAAAGGGGGGATGCGCGCCCCGGCTTGGCCCGCCAACCCGGCATTGGACTTCCCCAGGCGAATGCCGTAAGAAGGGCGCGCGCCCGGCCCCGGGCGAGGGGCGAGGTGTCTCCGAAGACCATGAGCAAGCAAGAAAAAATACGCAATTTCAGCATCATAGCCCATATCGACCACGGCAAGTCCACCCTTGCCGACCGGATATTGGAGCTGACCGGGCTGCTCACCGAGCGGGACCGCAAGGAGCAGTACCTGGACCGCCTGGAGCTGGAGCGGGAGCGGGGCATCACCATCAAGGCCCAGTCCGTGCGCATCCCGTACACGGCCCGTGACGGCAGGAACTACGTCCTGAACCTCATCGACACCCCGGGCCACGTGGACTTCTCCTACGAGGTCTCGCGCTCCCTGGCCGCGTGCGAGGGCGCGCTCCTGGTGGTGGACGCCACCCAGGGCGTGGAGGCCCAGACCCTGGCCAACGTCTACCTGGCGCTGGACCACAACCTGGAGATCATCCCGGTCCTCAACAAGATCGACCTGCCCAGCGCGGACCCGGACCGGGTGGCCCAGGAGATCGAGGAGATCATCGGCCTGGACCCGCACCTGGCCCTGCCCATCAGCGCCAAGACCGGCATGGGCGTGGATGAGGTGCTGGAGGCCATCGTCGCCAAGCTGCCCCCGCCCGAGGGCGACCCCGAGAAGCCGCTGCGCGCGCTGATCTTCGACTCCTGGTACGACTCCTACCAGGGCGTGGTGGTGCTCTTTCGCATCCTGGACGGGACCATCAAGCGCGGCCAGCGCATCATGATCTATTCCACCAAGCGGGAGTTCGAGGTCACCAAGCTCGGCGTGTTCTCCCCCGACGCCCGGGAGGTGCAGACCCTGGGACCGGGCGAGGTGGGTTTTTTGTGCGCGTCCATGAAGGACCTCACCGACGCGCCGGTGGGCGACACCATCACCCAGCCCAAGACCCCCACCACCGAGCCCTTCCCGGGCTTCAAGAAGATCAAGCCCATGGTCTTCTGCGGCCTGTACCCGGTGGAGCCCGCGGAGTACGAGCCGCTCAAGGCCTCCCTGGAGAAGCTCCAGCTCAACGACGCGGCCTTCACCTACGACCCGGAGACCTCCCAGGCCCTAGGCTTCGGGTTCCGGGCCGGGTTTTTGGGCCTGTTGCACATGGAGATCATCCAGGAGCGCCTGGAGCGCGAGTTCTCGGCCAACCTCATCGCCACCGCACCCTCGGTGGTCTACCAGGTGACCCCGGTGAAGGGGGAATCCTACTTCATCGACAACCCGGCCAAGCTGCCCGGGCCCACCGAGATCGCCTCCATGGCCGAGCCCTTCGTGCGCATGGAGATCCACACGCCCAACGAGTACGTGGGCTCGGTGCTGGGGCTCTGCGAGGAGAAGCGCGGCATCCAGAAGGACATGCGCTACCTGACCTCGCCCCGGGTGATCATCACCTATGAGCTGCCCTTTGCCGAGATCGTGTTCGACTTCTTCGACAAGCTCAAGTCCGTGACCCGGGGCTACGCCTCCCTGGACTACGAGTTCATCGACTTCCGCCAGGCCGACCTGGTGAAGCTGGACATGCTGATAAACGGCGACCCGGTGGACGCGCTCTCCATCATCGTGCACCGGGAGCGGGCCGAGCGGCACGGCCGGGCCGTGGCCCTCAAGCTCATGCGGGCCATTCCCCGCCAGCTCTTCGAGGTGGTGCTGCAGGCGGCCATCGGCAACAAGATCATCGCCAAGG
>JAEXTU010000281.1 GCA_023453335.1 Pseudomonadota bacterium
GAGCAGGAAAGCCAGCATCTCGCCCACGGAACAGGAGTATGCCCCGCCGATGTTGTAGCATTCGCCTGGGGTTGGGTTCACCGTGACCAGCAGATGGTAGGCCCGCACCGCATCGCGCACGTCGGACCAGGTGCGCAGGGAGTCGAGATTGCCGGTGCGCACCACCGGCGGCGTTAAGCCGGCCTCTATCATGGCGATCTGCTTGGCGAAGGTGGACTCGGCGAACACGTCGCCCCGGCGAGGGCCGGTGTGGGTGAACATCCGGGTGACCACCACCTTCTGGCCGTAGGCCTCGGCGTGGAAGCGGCCCAGCATGTCCGTGCCGATCTTGGAGATGGCGTAAGGCGAGGCGGGGTGCAGGGAGCAGTCCTCCGCGATGGGCAGGCGCTCCCGGGGGACCCGGCCGAAGACCTCGGAGGATGAGCACACGTGGATGACCGGATCGATGCCCTGGGTGCGGCGCAGGACTTCGAGCAGGCGGGCTGTGCCGAGGACGTTCGTCTCCAGGGTGGCGATGGGCGAGGTGAAGCTCTCGGTGGGGTAGCTTTGCGCGGCCAGGTGGAAGACGTAGTCCGGTCGGACAGCCCCCACTGCGGCCTGGAGCGACAGGGTGTCGTTCAGGTCTCCTGCCAGGAAGTGCAGGCGGTCGCTGCGGTTGGCCCGGTCCAAGAGGTGCTCCACGTTGTCCAGGGGGCTGCGCCACCGGCACATGCCATAGATGTCCCAGTCGGTGTTGGCCAGCAGGTGATCGGCGAGGTGCGAGCCGACCATACCCGTGATGCCGGTGATAAGGACGCGATGTTCAGGCATGGCGATACCTCGGTGGATTAGGGGAACGGCGGGGGCGGGGGGGCTGCATGTGTTACCTCATCCCCGGGCCAGGCGCTGTCCGAGGTTGTCATGGATTTCCTGCGGGATGTCCGGGATGCCATACGTGTATTCCCGGACCGGATAGTGCGTACGAAAGCGCGTCATGTCGGATATCCACCAGATATGGTCTCCGATGCGGTTCTGCCCCGGGCGAACTGGCGCACGCTCTCTGCGCCGATGAGGCCGCCAGCTCCGGTAACGATGCAGACAGTCACTGCGGTCTCCTTGCAGGTCAGACCCGATTTGAGCGCAAGGCCGTCCGGGCCTGGCGGACCAGGGATTTTGATTCGTTGAGCAGCTTGGTCCAATTGGCCGAGTTGTGCACCCCCACCGAACGCGTGTCGTGGGAGCGTACCGAATAGAGAACCCGTGGCACGTGCATGAACCGCACGTCGCCAAGGGCAAAGCGCAGGTAAAGTTCGTGGTCATTGGCCAAATATTCGTTGTTGTACCAGCCGAAGCGCTCATGCAGGGAACGGCGGTAGAGCTTGGAGACCCCGCACAGGTACCAGTCGCCAAAGCAGGCGGCGAAGCTGTAGTCGGGCAGGTTGAACTGACGCAGGATGTGGCCGGCGTCGTCAACCACGAACATGTCCGAATACGTGAAGTCCGCCTCGCCCCTGTCCAAGGGCGCGGCCAGGGCCGAGACCATGCCGGGGTGGCAGATGTCGTCCGAGGCGATGTAGGTGCAGTAGTCTCCGGTGGCGGCCTGGAACCCGCGGTTGTAGGTGCGGGTGGAGCCCTGGTTCTGCTCGTTGTGCAGCACCACCAACCGCCGTCCCTCCTGGGGGTAGCGGGGGTGCCAGGTGCGTTCGATCTCCCCGGTGGCCTCGTCGTAGCGGGAGGCGAACGATGTCTTCTCTTCGCGCACCGCCTGCTCGAACCCTGCTATGACCTGGGCGGTGTGATCCGTGGAGCAGTCGTTGACCACGATGATTTCCAGGCTGGGGTAGTCCTGGAACCAGATGGAGTCCAGGCACGCGCCGAGGTACTGCGCCTGGTTGTAAGTGGGGACGATCATGGACACGGTGTGCATGGGGACTCTCAGTGTAGGGTGTCGTAAAAGCCCGCCAGGCGCTGCGCAACCGTGGCGTCGCTCCAGTGTTCGAGCATGAAGCGCCTTCCGGCCTCGCCCGCGGCGCGGCGCAGGGCTGGGGCCGCGGCCAGGCCGCGCAGGGTCTTTTCCAATTCCTCTCTGGTGCGGGCCACGAGCCAGGGCAGGGTGTCGGTCCCGGCGAACTCCCGGACGTGCTCCGCCACCTGCTCGTTTAGCCCGGCGACGGTGGCCAAGCCCAGGCTCAGGGCCTCCAGGCTGCTCATGCCGTAGTAGCCCTGCATGTGGTCGAAGCAGGCGTGGGCCGCCTTCTTGCGGCGCAGGCACTCGGCGTGCGGCACGTCGTCGATGAGGTCCAGGGCCATGGATCCGCCCATCCGGCCGGCGATGGCCAGGAGTTCGTCGGTGTTCTTGAGGTCGCGGCGGGTGGGGGAGTGGGTGAGGCGCAGGGGGCCGGCCCAGTCCGCGTCGCTGCGCTCGGCCGGGGTGTAGCGCGGCTCGTGCACCGCCACCAGGTTGGGCTGCCAGCGGGCCATGGGGAACCGGGCCAGGAGGTCCGGGGTAGAGACCAGGATGTTGCGCCGGCCCAGGCGGCGGTACTTCTCCAGGTACCGGCTGGAGTCGGTGCGGTAGTCGGGGTGGCCGTGGTGGTGGTGCACCACCGCCTTGCCCGTCAGGAAGTCCCGGGGCCGGAAGGGGCCGAGCTGGAGATTCTCGTCCGCGGTCATGTGGAAGTGGAACACGTCGCTGGCGCGCAGCAGGCCCTCCAACTCGTCCAGGCCCGCAGTGTCCAGGTCCGGCAGGTGGAGGTCCTTGTCCCAGGCGTGGGTGTAGCGGGTCTCCAGGGTGACCACCCGGCAGGTGTGCTCCGTGTGCGCCTCCAGGGCGCGCTTGAAGAGCACGGCCGTGCCCGCCGGGTCGTTGATTCCCATCATGAGGATGCGCATGGTCCCGGGACTCCTGATCCTCTTAGGCGGCTTCGGCCGGGTATACCCGGCTGCGGCGCAGAAAGCCAGTCACCAGCAGCGCTCCCTGGGCGGCCAGGCGGGCGGCCCGGGTGGGGGCGAAGACCAGCTGGGCCGAGATGCGGGCGTGGGCGGTCTCCAGCCCGGCTCCCTCGCCCAGGAGCACGGCCGCGTGCAGGTCCGGGGTGATGGGCGGCGCAGGGGCCGCGTCGGGCTCCAGGGCTGCGGAGAGTTCGAGCAGCACGTCGCCGGCCAGCTCGCGGGCCAGGCCGTCCTCCACCAGGGAGGCCGAGGCGGCCTCGCGGGCCGCGGCGCGGCCGGCCCGTTCCCCGAAGACCTGGGTGGCCAGCACCATGGCCCCGCCCAGGCGGTTGGCCCCGTGCATGCCCGAGGCGCACTCGCCCGCGGCATGGAGGCCGGCCAGGGAGGTTCGGCCGTCGCTGTCGATGAGCGCCCCGCCGTTGCCGGCATGGGCCAGGGCCGCCACCCGGATGGTCCCCTGGTGCGGGTCCTGGACCAGGGCGGTTCCGTCCGGACCGGCCGCGGCCAGGACGAAGCGGTCCAGGGCGGTGTCCGGCAGGCCGTGGCCCACCGGGCAGTGGGCGGCGCGGTCCGCGGCCAGGGCGCAGAGCTCCGCAGGAAGTTTCTGCCGCGCTCCGTCCGGGGCCAACACGGCCGCGCCCGCCGCGGCCAGGTTCCAGACCGGCCAGAAGGAGCGCGCGGGGTGCTGCGACCAGAGGAACTGGAAATAGCCTTCGTTGACCAGGCGTACGCCGGCGCGGTGGAGCAGGGCATGGGAGGTGCCCGGG
>JAEXTU010000378.1 GCA_023453335.1 Pseudomonadota bacterium
CGCCCGCTCCACCGCCACCTTCCTCATCCTGGGCCGCTCCTGCACCCGGGGCTGCGCCTTCTGCAATATCGGCCTGGGCGCGCCGGAGGCCTTGGACCCGGGCGAGCCGGTCCGGGTGGCCGAGGCCGCCCGCCGGCTGGGCCTGGCCCACGCGGTGGTGACTTCCGTGACCCGGGACGACCCGCCCGACGGCGGGGCCGGCCACTTCGCCGCCACCATCCGCGCCCTGCGCGGAGTCCTGTCCACGGCCACGGTGGAGGTGCTCATCCCGGACTTCCGGGGCGACGCGGCGGCCCTGCGCCTGGTGCTGGACGCGAGGCCCGACGTGCTCAACCACAACGTGGAGACCGTGCCCGGCCTGTACCCCCGCATCCGGCCCCAGGCCGACTACGCGCAGAGCCTCACGCTCCTGGAGCGCGCCGCCCAAGCCGGCCTGCCGGCCAAGAGCGGGCTCATGGTGGGGTTCGGGGAGAGCACGGAAGAGGTGCACCAGGTCATCCGCGACCTGCACGCCCGGGGCGTGACCATCATCACCATCGGCCAGTATTTGCGGCCCTCCAAGGCCCATCCCGAACCGGCCCGCTACGTCCACCCCGACGAGTTCGCCGCCCTGGCCGACTACGGCCGCTCCCTGGGCGTGCCCCACATGTTCTGCGCCCCCCTGGTCCGCAGCTCCTACCACGCCGGCGAGTTCGTGTAAGAAGCCGCTATCGATCAGGAGAGTTGTGGCTCCCGCCAGTCCTTCACTTCCAGTTCGATGGACGGGATGCCGCTGTAGCGGTCGATGCGGGGGCGGAAGGCCACCTGGACGGTTTGGCCTTGCAGGGTGCGGGGCAGGGTGTCGGCCTGGCGCCAGGCCTTGGCCGTGAGGGTGATGCGGCTCGTTTCATCAAGCAGGGACAGGCGCACGTGGCCCTTGCCGAAGACCTTGTGGCCCGTGACCCGGACCGGGGGCGAGTAGAAGGTGGGCTCGGGGTTGCCCGGGCCGAAAGGCTGCAGTAGCTCCAGCTCCTTGAGCAGGTCGAAGCTGATCGCCGCAAAGGGCAGTTCCCCGTCCAGGCGCAGGGTGGGGGTGAGGGGCGCAGGCCCCACCTGGGCCACCACCGCGGCGCAGAAGGCCGCCTCCAAAGCCTCCAGATTCTCCGGGGCCAGGGACAGCCCCGCGGCCTGGCGATGGCCGCCGAAACTGGCCAGCAGCCCGGCGCAGGCGGCCAGTGCCCCGTGCAGATCCACCTCCTCGGTGCTGCGGCCCGAGCCCTTGAGCCGCTCCCCGTCCCGGGTGAGGATGAGGGTGGGCCGGTAGTGGGCCTCCACCACCCGGGAGGCCACGATGCCGATGACCCCGGCGTGCCAGTGCGGGGCGAAGAGCACCAGGCCCGGCCGGTTCAGCTTCTTTCCGGCCTGGTCCAGGGCCTCGCGCAGGATGCCCTCCTCGGTGCGCTGGCGCTGGCCGTTCAACTCGTCGAGTTGCTTGGCCAGGGGCAGGGCCGCAGCGTGGTCCGGGGCCAGGAGCAGGTCCAGGGCATTGCGCGCCGAGCCCAGCCGCCCTGCCGCATTGATGCGCGGGGCCAGGCTGAAGCCCACCTGGCCCGCCCCCAGGCTGGCGGTGGGCGAGAATCCACCCACCTCCTTGAGCGCGGCCAGGCCCGGCCGCCGGGCCTCGGCCACCTTGAGCAGCCCGTTCTTGACCAGGATGCGGTTCTGGCCGGTGAGCTTGACCACGTCGGCGATGGAGCCCACGGCCACCAGGTCCAACACCTCGCGCATGTCCACGGCCGGGCCGGGCAAGAGCCTGTTTACCGCGGCCAGGAGCAGGAAGGCCGTGCCCACCCCGGCCAGGTCCGCGCAGGGGCAGTCGCACAGCCGGGGGTCCAGCACCGCGTCCGCGGGCGGCAGCTCGGCCCCGGGCAGGTGGTGGTCGCAGACCACCACCGTGAGGCCCAGTTCCTTGGCCCGGCGCACCTCGTCCACGTCGCTGATGCCGCAGTCCACGGTGAGCAGCATCTGCACGCCCCGGCCGGCCAGGGCCTCGATGCCCGCGGCGTTCAGCCCGTAGCCCTCACCGGTGCGGTCGGGCAGATAGGTTTCCACTGCGATGCCGCGGCCGGCCAGGACCTGGAAGACCAGCGCCGTGGAGGTCACCCCGTCCACGTCGTAGTCGCCCCACACCGCCAGGCGCTTGCCCGTGGCCAGGCCGTCGGCCAGGACCCGGGCCGCGGCATCCAGGCCCGGCCAGTGCTCCAGGGGAGCCAGGTGGCGCAGGTGGGGGGAGAGGAACACGTCCATGGCCGGAAGGCTGTCCAGGCCGCGGTCCCAGAGCAGGCCGGCCAGGCGTTCGGAAATGCCGAGCTGCCCGGCCCAGGCGGCCGCGTCCGGATTGGCCGGCCGGTCGTTGCGCACTATCCAGCGGCGGGGCACGTCACACCGCCAGGCGGCGCAGGAGTTGGTCCAGGGCCGGGTCCTGCACCGCCTCCACAAGTTCGCCGCGCACCTCGCCCGGGTCCAGGCCCAGTCGGCCCAGGGCCGCGTCGGCGTCCAGGCCGGTGGGGATCGCCGGGCCGTCCACCGCGTGGGCCAGGGCGTCGGCCAGGGCCAGGGCCGCGGCCTCGGCGCGGAATTCCAGGGCGAGGTCCGGGGCGTGGTGCCAGCTCACCGGGTCGGTGATGGCCAGGGGCAGGTTCCAGAAGGAAAGGGTCATGGCTCCCACGATGGCGTGGTCGATGCCCCAGTGGGCGTCCTCGGCGGCAAAGGAGGGGGAGTCCCCGCCCAGGCGGGCCGAGATGGCGCTCCAGTCCCCGGGCCGGTGCATGGCGGTAAGCAGCTTGCCCAGGTCGTGCAGCATGCCCGCGGTGTACAAGGCGTCGGCGTCGAGCCCCAGCCGCCGGGCCAGCTTCCGCGCAGCCAGGGCGGCCACCGCCTGGTGCCGCCAGTAGGCGGCCAGGTCCAGGAGCTTCTCCGGCACGTGCTCGCTGGCCATGGCCGCCACCCCCACGGTGAGCACCAGGGTGCGCACCTCGGCCAGGCCCAGCACCGCCACCGCCCGGCTGGCGGTGGCCACCTCGGCCTGCAGCCCGTAGTAGGCGGAGTTGGCCAGGGCCAGCACCCGGGCGGTGAGGCCCTGGTCCTGGCCCAAGGTGCGGCCGATGTCGTCCAGGGAGGAGAGGCTGGCGTCCCCGGTCTGGGTGAAGAGGGCGGCCAGCAGGGCCGGGGAGTAGGGCAGGCGGTTGGGGAGGCGGGGCAGCTCTTCCAGAAAGGCCTGGCCGCGGGCGTGGGACATCAGAGGTCCACGTTGATGGGGCCCGAGGAGGCGGGCTTGCCGCCGCCTTCGCCGCCGCTGCCGCCCTTGCCCCCTGCCGCGCCGGGGAGCAGGTTCTTCTTGGCCAGGTAGTCCAGGAACTTCTTGCCCTCCTCGAAGGCCGGGTTGAGGCGCATGGCCTCGTCCAGATGCTCCTTGACCTTGGCGTAGTTCTGCTTCTCGAACCAGGCGCGGGCGATGTTGTAGTGCAGGTTCTCGTCCACGGTGGAGAGGCCCAGGGCGCGCTGGTAGTACTCCACGGACTGGTCGTACATCTTGTTCTTGCGCAGGTTGATGCCGAACTCGTTGAACAGGTGCTTGTGCTCGGACTCGAAGGCCGCCTCCAGCTTGACCAGCCGCTGGAAGATGTCGTTGGCCTTGGAGTCGTCCCCCCGCTCCAGGTAGGTGAGCCCCAGGCCGAAGTTGGCGCGCACGTTCTCCTCGTCGATGTTCAGCGCGTGGTTGAACTCCAGCTCGGCGCTGAAGTTCTCGCCCTTTTCCCGGTGCTTCTCCCCGGTGACCACGGCCATGTTCATCTCCCGCATCTTGGGATAGACCGTGTTGATGTAGAATTCCGGCTCCGGGGCGAACTTCTCCAGGAACTCGTCCTTGGTCACCTTGCGCTTGGGACCCGAGGGCACGTAGTTCGAGTTGAGGGGCTGGATCTCGACCTCGCCGGCGTCGGTCTCGTCCACCATCCAGTAGGTCTTCTTCACGGTCTTGCGCACCGTGGTGCCGGTGCCCACCTTTTGGATGACCTGGGTGGAGAACACGCCGTTGATCTTGTCGTGCTTCTTGTCGCCGCCTTGCGACCCATTTCCGTTGGGAGTGGCTTCATCCATGGCGGTACTCCGTGGCTGTGCGCCGTGCCTGCACTATAGCTTTGCGCCGCGCATTTGTTCAAGCATGGCGCGAGCCGCTGTCGCCGGGTCCGCGGCGCGGGTCACCGGCCGGCCGGCCACCAGGAAGTCCGCGCCCGCGGCCACGGCCTGGGCCGGGGTCATGGTGCGGCGCTGGTCGCCGGCGGCCTCGCCCGCGGGCCGGATGCCTGGGGTCAGGCACAGGAAATCCGGGCCGCAGGCGGCCTTGACCTCGGCCACCTCGTGCCCGGAGCAGACCACCCCGTCCAGGCCCGCGGCCTTGCCCAGCCGGGCCAGGTCCAGGACCAGGCCCGCCGGATCGCCGGCCCCGGGCAGGGGCAGGTCGCCGGGGCCCATGCTGGTGAGCACGGTGATGCCCAGCAGCAGGGGTCGGGCGCAGCCCTCCGCCGTGGCGTCTTCCCGGCCCTGCAGGGCGGCCTCCAGCATGCGCGCCCCGCCCAGCAGGTGCACGTCGGCCATGGCCGCGCCCAGCCGGCCCGCGGAACGCACCGCGCCCCGCACCGTGTTGGGGATGTCCAAAAATTTGAGGTCCAGGAAGACCCGGCGGCCGGCCTCGGTCAGGCCGCGCACCACCTGGGGGCCGGAGGCGGTGAAGAGCTCCAGGCCCACCTTGGCCCAGCACTCCCCGGGCAGGGCGTGGGCCATGTCCAGGGCCGCGGCCGCGTCGGGCAGGTCCAGGGCGACGACGAGCGTGGACACCGCGTCCCCCTAGCCCTGGTCCCGGCCTAGGATGGCGTCCAGCAGGCCGGGCCGGCAGGCGGGCCGCAGGGTTTCGGCCAGGTAGGCGGCACGGAACTGGTCGTAGGCCGTGTCCAGGTCGTCGTTGACCACCCAGACGTCGAATTCCGCGGCCCGGGCGATCTCGCCGGGTGCGTTCTTCAGGCGCCGGGCCACGGCCTCGTCCGCGTCGCTGGCCCGGCCGCGCAGCCGGGCCTCCAGCACCGCCAGGGAGGGGGGCAGGACAAAGACGTACAGGCCCATGCCCAGGTTCCGGCGGAGTTGGGCCGCGCCCTGCACGTCGATGTCGAAGAGCACGTCGTGCCCGGCGTCCAGGTTGTCCAGGACCGCCTGGCGCGGGGTGCCGTAGAGGTTGCCGTGCACCTCGGCCCATTCGGCGAAGAAGCCGGCGTCGCGGCGGCGCGTAAACTCCTCTCGGTCCAGGAAGAAATAGTCAACGCCGTCCCGCTCCCCGGGGCGCGGGGCGCGGGTGGTGCAGGACACCGAGTAGCGCAGGGAGGGGAACTCCGCCCGCAGCCGGGCCAGGAGCGTGGTCTTGCCCGCGCCCGAGGGCGCGCAGACCACCAGGACTACGCCCTTGCGGCTACTTCTCATTCTCCTCGTCCTCGGAAGCGTAGCGCTGGCCGATGGTCTCGGCCTGGATGGCCGAGAGCACCACGTGGTTGGAATCGGAAATGATGATGGAACGGGTCTTGCGGCCCTGGGTGGCGTCCACCAGCCGCCCTGCCTGCCGCGCGTCCTCGCGCAGCCGCCGCATGGGCGAGGAGGAGGGGTTCACGATGGCGATGATCCGGTTGGAGACCACGAAGTTGCCGAAGCCGATGTTGAGCAGTCCCTTGTTCTGCATGGAAGTCCTTCCGTAGGTTGATATCCGCTATTCCAGGTTCTGCACCTGTTCGCGGCATTTTTCCAGTTCGGCCTTGAAATCGACCACGATGCGGCTGATCTGGGGGTCCTGCCCCTTGTTGCCGCAGGTGTTGATTTCCCGGAAACACTCCTGGAGCACGAAATCCAGGCGCTTGCCGGCGTCACCCTCGCCGCCGAGCAGGCCCGAGAGCTGCTCCAGGTGGGCGGTGAGCCGGGTGAGTTCTTCGGTCACGTCCAACCGGTCGGAAATGATGGCGATCTCCTGGATGAGCCGAGTCTCGTCCGGCTCCAGGCTGTGCGCGTCCAGCACCGCCTGGATGCGGGCGCGCAGGGCGTCGGCCTTCTCGGCCTTGACCTGGGGCGCGCGCTCCTTGAGCAGCCCGCGCCACTCCTCCAGGCGGATGAAGCGCTTGGCCAGGTCCCGGGCCAGGGCCTTGCCCTCGGTGGCCCGGCTCTCGTTCCAGTCGGCCAGGGCTGCGCGCAGGCCGCTCTCCAGGGCCGAGGCCAGGGCCGGGTCGGGCTCGGCCCCGCCGTCCTCCCATAGGAAGGAGTAGCCCATGAGCCGGGTCAGGTCCGGGGTGAACTCGGTCCCCCGCATCTCGGAGAAGTCGCGCAGGCGGTCGAGCATGGCCGCGGCCAGGGGCTCGTTGAAGGCCAGGCCCAGTATCTCGCTGCGGCTGGCCTGTACGTTGAGCGAGATCTCCACCCGGCCGCGCGAGGCGTACTCGCGCAGCACTTTCTCCCACTCGGCCTCGAGGCTGCGCACAAAGGAGGGCAGCCGCCACTTCACGTCCAGGTGCCGGCCATTGACGCTCTTCACCTCCCAGGACTGGGTGAACCCCTCCTCCTGGCCGATGAAGCGTCCGAATCCGGTCATGCTGCGCAGCATGGCGCTCCTTTTCAGTTGCGGGGGCGCAACAGTCCGAGCCTGTCCAGCTTTTCCCGGTAGCTTTGCCGCAGGACCTCGAACAGGCCGTGCATCTGCGGCGTTGCATAGTCAGGAAACGTCCAGGGCTGGTTGCTCCAGCCCGAGCGTGTGTACACTAGGGTGAGGTCCGCGTAAATGCCCTTACCGAGATAGACGCGGTGCGGGAAATTCTTGCTCGATGCCAGAACCAGCCGCTCCTGGGTGAGGAGCCCCGGGTCCAGGTTCACCTGCCGGCTCCCGTCCGGCCGGGCATGGGCCTGTTCGATCCGCACCGTGGCCAGCTTGAGCCCCGCCAGCCGCTCCTGGGGGACCAAGTCCCGGAAGGCCAGGATGCGGCGCTTGAGCGGCGCGCCCAGTTCTTGATCATAATAGGTCGTGTGGGAAAAATCCAGAAGATCGGAGACGAAATCGCACTCCCCGAACACGGGAGCCAGTTCATCCCGGATATCCGGCCACAACGGCCCCCAATCGGCCGAGAGCACGGACAGCACCGCCAGGGCCGGCAGGGGCTCGCGCAGCGTGCGCATCTCAGTTCCCGGGCCGGGGATTGCCGCGCCCGGCCCGCTGCTGGGGCGTTGGCCCGCATGGCAGGGCAAGGGAAACCAGGCCGATCATTTCCTCCTCCTGGCCAGGGCCTTTACCCGCAGCCCGGACTGGACTACGTCCATGGGCCGCACCTGGAGGATGGACCGCACCGCGGCCCCGGCCGGGACTTCGGCCAGGCGGCAGTCGGCGCCGTATTCGCAGGTGCCGCGGCCGGCGGCCGGGTCCTCCAGGACCATGGCCAACTCGTCCAGGCCGGAGAGCATGCCCAGGAACGCGGCTTTCTTGCGGCCGGCCAGGCGGCGCAGCACCGCGGCACGCTCCTTTTTCGCCTCGTGAGCGACCTGGCCGGGCAGGTCCGCGGCCGGGGTGCCGGGCCGGGGCGAGAAGGGGAACACGTGGGCGTAGGTCAGGGGCAGGGCGGCCACCAGGGCGCGGGTCTCCTCGAATTCCGCGGCGCTCTCGCCCGGGAACCCGGTGAGCAGGTCCGCGCCCAGGCCCAGCCGGGGCCAGGCCGGGGCCAGGGCGGCCAGGAAGTCCAGGATGTCCTGCGGCGAGTAATGCGCCCGGTTCATCCGCGCCAGCACCCCGGGGCTGCCCGCCTGCAGGGAGAGGTGCAGGTGGGGGCAGGCCAGGCGCGCGGCGGCCAGGGTGTCCACGGCCTCGGAACCGAGCTGGCCCGGGTCCAGGGAGGACAGCCGCAGCCGGGCGCGGCCGGCCCACTCCGGGGCCAGGTGCTCGTCGAGGAAGCGCAGCAGCCCCCAGAAATTGCGTTTGCCCGCGTGGTACTGGCGCAGGTTGATGCCCGAGAGCACCAGCTCCCGCCAGCCCGCGGCCAGCAGGCGGCGGCACTCGTCCAGGACCGCCGCGGGCTCCCGGCTCACCGCCCCGCCCCGGGCCAGGGGCACGATGCAGTACGTGCACCCGTGCGAGCACCCATCCTGCACCTTCACCTGCGCCCGAGCCCGCGGCGACCCCGCCACCTCGAACGCCGGGTAGGCCCGGCGGCCGGAGCCTCGGCCGGCGGACCGAGACTGAGTATTCTTACATTCTTCCGATTCCCCCCCCGGAGGAATCGGCATGCCCTGCCCCTCAACCGAAATTTTAATTTCTTTGGCCGCGGAGTCCGGTTTGGCGGGCCGTGAGGGGGCCTTGCCCGACGCGGCGGCGGACCGCAGGTCCGCCAACGGCAATCCGGCCAGGAGCCTCCCCTTCTCGGCCTGGGGCACGATCACATCCACCCCGGCGATGGCCGCCACCTCCTCCCGCACGGCTTGGGCCGCGCAGCCCGTGACCACGATCCGCGCCCCGGGATTCACCCGCCGCATCCGGGCCACCATCTGCCGCAAATCGGCCAGGGCCCCGGCAGTCACTGCGCAGGAGTTGATGACCACCACCTCGGCCCCGGTAGCGTCCGCGGCCTCCACACACCCCTGCCCGGTCCAGGCCTCGCGCAGGGCCTGGGATTCGTACTGGTTCACCTTGCAGCCCAGGGTGGCCAGATGGAAGCGGGTCATGCGGCCTCCCCGGCGGCCTGGCCCCAGACCGTGCTGATGACACCGCCGGCCAGGACCACGTCCTCGTCGTACAGCGCCGCCACCTGGCCGGGCGCGGGCAGTGAGCGCGGCGCGGCAAAGGAAATGCGCAGCTCGCCGCCCACCATCTCGGCCCGGCAGGGCCTGGCCTCCTGGCGGTAGCGCACCCGGGCCAGGGGCGCGGCAGGCCACTTCTCCGGGGGGACCAGGAGGTTCACCCGGCCGGCGGTGCAGCCCGCAGCCAGGGCCGCGCCGGCCGGGCCGACCCGCAGGGCGTTGCGCTCCGGGTCCTTGTCCAGCACGTAGAGCGGCTCGCTGTACGCCACGCCCAGGCCGCGGCGCTGGCCGGGGGTGTGCCGCCACAGCCCGCGGTGCCGGCCCAGCTCCCTGCCCTCCCGGTCCAGGATGGGGCCGTCGCCGGGCAGTTCCACGCCCAGGCCCGGGGCCGCGGCCTCCAGGAAGGCGCAGTAGTCGTCGTCCGGCACGAAGCAGATCTCCTGGCTCTCGCTGGGCAGGGGCGGGGTCAGGCCCCGCGCGGCCAGCAGGGCCGGCACGTCCTTCTTGAACACCTCGCCCAGGGGGAACGCCGCCTGCCCCAGCCGCTCCCGGGGCACCAGGGAGAGGAAATAGCTCTGGTCCTTGGACAGGTCCGCGCCCCGAGCCAGGACCCGGCCGTAGGCAGGATGGTCGATGATGCGCGCATAGTGGCCGGTGGCCAGGCGCTCCGCGCCGAGGGAGCGGGCGTGGTCGAAGAGCAGCCCGAACTTCATGCCCGGGTTGCAGGCCGCGCAGGGATTGGGCGTGCGGCCCGCGGCGTAGTCCTGCACGAATGGCCGAATAATGCGCTCCCGGAACTCGGAGGAGAGGTCCACGGCCCGGAACTCGATCCCGAGCTTACTGCACTGCGAAGCCAGGGCCGCGGCCCGCCCCTGCGCCGCCCCGTCGGGCGGCAGGAAGAACCCGTGCAGGGCCAGGACCACATGCCCGGCCTCCCCCAGGAGCGCCAGGGCCAGGAGCGAATCCATGCCCCCGCTGACGGCGACCGCCATCCGCACGGCGTTCCCCTGGCAGCCGGGCCGGCTAGGCAAGCCCCCTGGGCTCGCCGAGCGCGGGCAGGACGGTTTCCAGGTTGGCGGCCACCGAGAGGAGCAGGTCCTCGCTGAAGGCCGGGCCGAAGAGTTGGAGGCCGATGGGCAGGCCGCTGTCCCGGCCGAGGCCCGCGGGCAGGCACAGGCCGGGCAGGCCGGCCAGGTTGAGGCTGATGGTGAAGATGTCCATGAGGTACATCTGGAGCGGGTCCGCGCTGAGGGAGCCCAGCTTCCAGGCAGGCACCGGCGAGGCCGGGCCGGCGATCACGTCGCAGGACTCGAAGGCCCTCAGGAAGTCCTGGCGGATGAGGCGGCGCACCTGGGCGGCCTTGCGGTAGTAGGCGTCGTAGTACCCGGCCGAGAGCACGTAGGTGCCCAGCATGATGCGGCGCTGCACCTCGTCGCCGAAGCCCTTGGATCGGCTTTGCACGTACATCTCGATGAGCTCCTGGGCTTCCTTGTCCCGGAGCCCGTAGCGCACCCCGTCGAACCGGGCCAGGTTGGAGCTGGCCTCGGCCATGGCCACGATGTAGTAGGTCGCCACCGCGAACCTGGTGTGGGGCAGGGCCACCGGCACCGGGGTGGCGCCCAGCTTCTCGGCCGCGGCAATGGCCCCGCGGCAGGCGGCCTCCACCTCGGGGTCCAGGCCCGCGCCCCAGTACTCGGCAGGCAGGCCGATGCGCAGGCCCGTGAGGTCGGTGCGGGCGGCCAAGGCCGTGGCGTAGTCCGGCACCGGCACGTCGGCGCTGGTGGAGTCCGCGGGGTCGTGCCCGGCAATCACCTGGAGCAGGGCCGCGCAGTCCCCGACGGTGCGGGCCATGGGGCCGATCTGGTCCAGGCTGGAGCCGTAGGCCACGCACCCGAAGCGGGACACCCGGCCGTAGGTGGGCTTGATGCCCACGCAGCCGCAGAAGGAGGCGGGTTGGCGGATGGAGCCGCCGGTGTCGGTGCCCAGGGCGCCGAAGGCCTGGCGGGCGGCCACCGCCGCGGCGCTGCCGCCGCTGGACCCGCCGGGCGCCCGCTCCACGTCCCAGGGATTGCGGGTGGTGGCGAAGGCCGAGTTCTCGGTGGAGGAGCCCATGGCGAACTCGTCCATGTTGGCCTTGGCGAGGATGATGGCCCCGACCTCGCGCAGCTTGCGGATCACGAAGGCGTCGTAGGGCGGGACGAAGTTCTCCAGGATGCGCGAGCCGCAGGTGGTGCGCAGGCCCTTGGTGCAGATCACGTCCTTGATGGCCAGGGGCACGCCCCACAGGGGCCGCCTGGGGTCCGGGCCGGCGGCGTCCAGGGCGCGGGCGGTCTCCCGGGCCTGGTCCGCGTCCAGGGTGAGCAGGGCCGAGAGCCTGGGCTCGGTGGCCGCGATGCGGTCCAGGCAGGCGTCCACCGCCTGGAGGGCGGAGGCGCGGCCCGCGGCCAGTTCGTCCCGGAGCTGGGTGAGGGTCAGGCGGGTGAGGTCGGACATCAGGGGCTCCTAGACGATTTTCGGCACGATGAAGAAGGTCCCGTCGGTGCGAGGGGCGTTGGCCAGGATCTCGGCGCGGTCGAAGTCCTTGCGCACCTCGTCCTCGCGCAGGGCCGAAGCCTTTTCCACCGGGCCGTACAGGGGCTCCACCCCAGCGGTGTCGGCCTGGCCCAGTTCCTCCATGTAGCCCAGGATGTCGTTGAACTGGCCGGCAAAGGCGGCCAGCTTGTCGTCGGACAGGGACAGCCGCGCCAGCTTGGCGATCCTGGCCACGTCCTCGGGGGAGAATGTCATTGCGTGCTCCTTAGTCGTCCACCCGGTGGGCAGGTGCGCCCGGCTCGGGCTCGTCCGGGACCTTGATCTTGCCGGGGTTCTTCTTGGCCGCGGCCTTGGCCGCCATCTCCTCGATCATCTTGATCCGGGCCGCGTGGCGGCGGTCGCTGCGCTCCATGTGGTCCTTGAACTCCAGGAGGTTCAGCGGGGCCATGCCCGAGGAGGAGGGCTGGAACAGGAACAGGGCCTGGCTGGCCCTACCGTCCGGGGCGTAGGACAGGGGGGCCATGCTCCAATCCAAGGCCGGGGCCTTGGCCAGGGCGTTGTTCACGTCGGCCGGGGTCCACACCGGGGGCAGGGGCGGCAAGAGGGCCGAGAAGCGCACGAAGTCGAAGCCCAGGGCGGTCCAGAAATCGGCCTGGCCAAGGCCCTGCTTGTCCAGGGTGGCGGCCAGGTCGCGGGCCCCGGGCGCGGGGTTGCCCGGCCAGAAGGCCGCGGGGAACACCGCCAGCCGGAAATAGCCGATCTCCATCTCCTTGAGCGGGGTGATGTTCTGGGACCACAGGCTGGGGCCGAGCAGCACCAGGCGCTCCTCGTCGTAGAAGAAGAACTGCGGGGCCAGGGCCTGGGCCTGGGACCAGCCGTCGGGCATGAACACCGCCCGGAAGTTGGGCTCGGGAGGCAGGGCCACGTTCTTGCCCGAGGACTTGCGCGCGCCCAGGAACAGGCGCACGGCCTCGCTCCACTTCTGGGGCTCACGGGGCGGGTAGGAGCTGACCTTGGCGACGGTCCCGCCCTGGGCGGCCGCGGCGGCACGGAACTCGTCGGCCAGCTTGCTGCCGAAGGGCTCGTCGGGGTGGAGCACGGCCAGGCGGTTCACCCCCAGGTCGGCCACGCAGAGC
Source organism: Pseudomonadota bacterium (assembly GCA_023453335.1). GTDB lineage: Bacteria > Desulfobacterota > Desulfovibrionia > Desulfovibrionales > Desulfovibrionaceae > UBA6814. Next base: position 12,513 of record JAEXTU010000378.1, read on the forward strand.
CGGGCCAGGGTGCGCACCTGGTCGCCGGCGCCCGGGAAGAAGCGCCAGGCGTCCTGGCCCTCCGTCGCCTCGGTGAGCCCGGGCAGGAAGGACAGGACCGGCAGCCGCTTGGTGTAGCCGGCCAGGAGCATGGAGCGGAAGCGTTCGGCGCGCAGGGGGCCGCCCACCCAGAGGGTGTCCGGAGGCAGGCTGGCCAGGTTGTCCGGCCACTGCGGGGATTCGGTGTTCACCGCCACGATGTCCACACCCGCGCCGTGCCCGGCCAGGTCCCACTGGGCCGCGGCCGCGCCACGCAGGACCTTGAATCCGAAGTCCGCGTAGGGGCCGGTGAGGGGCAGGGCCAGGGCCAGGGTGCGGGAGGTGCCGGTGCGGGTGGTCAGGATCTGGCGGGTGAGGGAGTCCACCAGGGAGGTGGCGGCCAGGGACCCGTTCTGGGCCAGGGTGGAGAGGGTCTGCACGGCTTGGGGCAGTTC
>JAEXTU010000035.1 GCA_023453335.1 Pseudomonadota bacterium
AGCCCCACCGCCCCCCCCGCCGGGCGGCGCCGCCGGGCCAAGTCGATGCTGCGCGCGGCCCAGCCGGGGACGATGACCGTGCCCGCAAACCCGGCGTCGAGTTCCTTCCAGAGTTCGTCCTCGTAGAGGTGCACGATCTCGCCCCGGCACATGGTGAAGAATGGGCCCAGGGGCTCCGGCCCGTTGCGGCGCAGGATGCGCACCGGCCGGGTGGGGCAGGCGCGGTTGAGCAGGCCGAAGGCCGCATCCAGCAGGGCCTCGGGCTCCACCGGCTTGTGCAGGGCCGCGTCCTCGCCGCCGAAGCGCTCCTCGTGCAGCACGGTGATGACCAGGATGGGAATGGCCGCCAGCTCCGGGTCCTCGCGCAGCTTGGCCATGGCCTGCCGGCCGTCCAGCCCGGGCATGAGGATGTCCATGGTGATGAGGTCGGGCTTGTGCTCCGCGGCCAGGTCCAGGACCTCGTTGCCGTTGGCCGCAGCCAACACCGCGAAGCCCGCGTCGGAAAAGGTCTGGGTCAAAAAGGCGCAGATGGCCGGGTCGTCGTCCGCCACCAGGACCAGGGGCTTGCCCGGCTCCGGCCCCGTGGCCAAGCAGGTGCCCCCCACCTCGGCCGGCGGCAGCTCCACCAGGAAGGTGCTCCCCCCGGCCGGGTTGGCCTCGGCCCAGATCCGGCCGCCGTAGTGGCGCACGATCTGGCGGCAGATGGCCAGGCCCAGGCCGGTGCCCTGGGGCTTCTCGCGCAAGGTGTCGCGGTGCACCACCTGGTGGAACTTGTCGAAGACCTTGTCCAGCTCCCCGGCGGGGATGCCCACCCCGGTGTCGGCCACGCTCACCCGCACGAACCCGTCCGGGGCCAGGCCAAGCGCCACCGCCACCTCGCCGGCCGCGGTGAACTTGGCCGCGTTGTTCAGGATGTTGATGAACACCTGCTCCATGCGGGCGGGATCGGCGTAGACCAGGGGCTGGCCCTTTTCCGCGGCGAAGTTGAGCCGCACCGCCGGGTTCTGCTCGAACAGGCCGCGCACCGAGGCCAGGGCCCGGCGCACCGTGTCCATCAGGTCCACGTCCCGGTCGCACCATTCGATGCGGCCGGACTCGATCTTGGTGAGGTCCAGGAAGTCGTTGATGAGCCGGGTCAGGCGCTCGCCCTCCTGCTCGATGATGCGCAGGTTGCCCTGGATGCGCTTGCCCTTCTTGTGCAGGGCCTCGTCCCTGGCCAGGGGCAGGAAGGCGGACTCGAAGTCCCGGAAGATGAGCTTGGTGAAGCCCAGCACCGAGGTCAGCGGGGTGCGCAGTTCGTGCGACACCGAGGAGAGGAAGGCGCTCTTGAGTTCGTCCAGCTCCAGGAGCCGGCGGTTGGCCTCGCGCAGCTCCTCGGCCTTGCCGGCCAGCTCCGAGGTCCGCACCGCCACCAGATCCTCCAGGTCGCGGTTGAGCCAGGCCAGCTCCTCCTCGGCCTTGCGGCGCTCGGCCACCTCCCGGGAGAGGTCGGCGTTGACCCGGCGCAGGTCGTCGGCCCGGGCCGCCAGGTCGTCGTGGGCCGCTTCCAGGCCCGAGGCCATCTCGGCAAAGGAGCGGGTCAGCTCGCCCACCTCGTCGCTGCTGCGGGACGCGGGCAGGGACTGCCGCCACTGGCCCTTGCTCAGGGCCTGGGTGGCCTGGGCCAGGCGCTGCAGAGGCCCCACGATGCCCCGGGTGAACCAGAGCAGGATGCCGCCGCCCAGGAGCAGGCTGGCGGCCAGGATGGCCAGGGCGTTCTTCACGAACGCCACCCGGGCGGCGTACATCTCCTGGTCCGTGGCCGAGAGCAGCAGCACCCAGCCCCAGTCCGGGAAGGTGCGGAAGAACACCAGGCGCTGCCGGCCCAGGAAGCGGCAGTTCAGCTCGCCCTGGCCCCGGCCCAGCATCTCCTGCAGGCAGGGCAGGTCCGCCCCGGTGTCCGGGCCGGCGTCCAGGCCAAGGACCACATCCCCGGAGGCGGTCAGGATGGCCAGGAGCCCGAAGCGATCCGGGGTGTCCTGCATGAACTCCTGCAGGAGATCCTGCTGGGCTCGCTCCACGTAGCTGCGCACCCCGGCCACCCCGCTGTCGGTGAGCACCGACTGGGTTTCGCTGATCTTGTCCGCCAGGCTGGCGGCCTCGGCCGCCAGGAGCCGGCGGTTCAGGTCGAAGGCCATCCGGTCCATGGCCGCCACGCCCGCGACGGTCAGGGCGCAGGCCACGGCCACCAGGATGCCCAGGGAGACAATGTTGACCTTGAGGTGCAGGCGCATGGGGTTACCGGGGCAGGGCTAGTCCCTGCCGATGACCTGGGCGGTCTTGAGCACCGAGACCGGCAGGACGATGCCCGCGGCCTTGGCCATCTTCAGGTTCACCACCAGCCTGGCCTGCTGGTTGCGGGCCAGGGGGATGCTCCCCGGCTGCTCGCCGGCCAGCACCCGCAGCACCGTGCGCGCGGCCCATTCCCCCTGCTCCTGCGGCACCTTGCCCATGGTGTAGGTCACGAAGCGGCCCATGTGCTCCAGGTGCGAGCCGGTGGGCACCCGGGTGTTGGCCAGCAGGAAGGCCTCGGCCGCATCCGGGTCCCAGCCCGCGATGCCCGCGTAGTTGCGCAGGAAGAGCATGTCCGTCTCGGCCTGAGCGCGCAGGAACAGGACCTTGAACTGGTCGAAGGTCTCGGCGAAATAGGTCCGCATCCGGCCGTTGAAATAGGTCCCGTTGAACACCTCGGTGATCTTGCGGTCAATGGCGGTGTTCCCGGAGATGTAGCCGATGCGGCCGCCCTTGGCGTCGCGCGCGAAGTGGGCCACCATCTCCGGAACCGCCTCCACCTCCAGCATGCCGGTGACGTTGCTCGCCGGGAAGCCGTACATGGACGCGTCCCAGTTCACCCCGCAGAACACCACCGGCAGGCTGCTGTTCTTGAGATAGGGGGCCACCAAGAATTCCTGGGCCACGTCGTCCGAGGCGATGACCGCCGCCGGCGCCGTGCGGGCGATGGCCTCGCGGGCCGCGGCCGCGGCCTTGCGCACCGCCGCCTCCCCTGGGTTCTGCTTGGCGTCCAGGCGCAGGATCTGCACCTGCACCCCGGCCGGGCCCAGCAC
>JAEXTU010000118.1 GCA_023453335.1 Pseudomonadota bacterium
GTGCTGGGAGGCGATGCTCTCCAGGCAGAAGGGGGTGAGCGCGTTCTGCTGGGCGTTGGCCATGAAGGAGAAGGAGGCCCCCGCTTCGGTCAGCACCGTGCCGAAGCCCTGCTGGTTGGCCATGACGTGGGCCCAGGGCCGGGGCGGGTCGCCGTGGATGACCAGTTCGTCCCCGCCCGGGGAGAAATCGAAGCGGGGCGGGGCGGCCGGGGCCGGGGCGCCGGGCGCGCCGAACCCGTGCAGCAGGCGGGGCCGCTCCAGGGCCTTCCAGTCCAGTGCGGGCAGGGTGAGGCCCAGGTGGCTGGCGATGAGCTGGGCGGCCTTGTCCTCGGTGCGGGCGTAGCCGTCCACGAAGCGCACCTCGGTGCCGCCCCCGGCCGGGATGTCCACCTCCACGCGCAGGCAGGCCGCGGGGTCGAAGGAATAGAGCAGGCCCTCGTCGCTGAGCTTGCGCAGGGGCCGGGTGAGGCCGTCGGGCTCGCGCAGGGTGGCGCTGCCGATGAAGTGGGAGCGGGAGTCCTCGTAGGCGGTGAGGCGCACCCCGGCCTGCTCGCGCACCGCGTGGAAGGCCACCTCGCGGCAGGGCTTGCCCTTTTTGGGGTGCTTGGGCCCGTACTTGAGCAGCCGGTTGCGGGCCAGGATGGCGGCCAGGGGCCGCACGAAGGTGGTGCCCAGGTGCAGGGTGGTGAAGCTGGGATGGCGGCGGTAGGCGTCGGGCGCGTGCAGCACCGGCTCGCGGTAGCTGGTGAGCACCACGGTGCGCGGGGCGGGGCCGGGGTTCGTGAGACGCACGGTCCAGACCGCCACCGGGTCGTCGGCGGGCACCGCCACCCGGGCGGTGGCCGTGATGCCGCGCCAGGTGTGGCCGAAGGAGAAGGAGGTGCGGTCGGGCCGGGAGGAGAAATAGTCCGGCCCCACCCGGCGCATGGGCGACCAGCCCAGGGACCAGGACGAGCCGGGCTCCCCGGCCGCGCTGTCCGGGCCATCCGGAGCAGATGGGTCGGTGAGGTAGAAGAAGGTTCCGGCCAGGTGCAGCCGGTCGTCGGGCCGGCGGGTCAGGTCCAGCTCCTCGCCCAGGCGCTCGGCGCTCACCGCGCGGGAGTAGCCGGCTCCGTCGTCGGCGATGGAGAGCACGAACACGCCGTTCTGCAGGATGCAGGGCGAACCCGAGGGGCAGGGCGCGCCGCCCGCGGGCGTGGCCGGCTGGCGGAGGTTCGCGGCCGCAGGGGGCCGGCGGCGCAGGATGGCGGCCAGGGCGGCGACCAGGGCCACGGCCGTGATGCCCACGGCCACCTGGGCCGGGGAGAAGGGCAGGTCCGGCCCGGCCGCGGCGCGCAGGGCCTCCATGCGGCCCCAGGCGTAGTCCCAGTCCTTGCCCCGGGGCAGGTAGAAGGGGATGAGCAGCGGGGCCCAGGTGGCGAACCGGCGCAGGCCCTCGGGGATGTGCCGGGTGCGGGCCGAGTGGCCCACCAGCCGGGCGGCTTTCTCGTCCAGGATATCCACGCCCACGAAGGAGATGTTGACCAGAGTGGCCACGCGCAGGCCCATGTGGTCCAGCCAGATGGCGATGCGCAGCCAGTCGTGCACCAGCATGAGCAGGAAGAGGTTGAGGCTCCAGGCCCTAAAGGCCCCGGGGTCCAGGGCCGTGCTCTGGAACATGGCGGCGGCGGTGCGCAGGGCTCCGTCCTGGTTGTACCAGGTGGGGTCCGGGGACATGCGCAAGAAGGAGTAGATGACCGGGGCCATCCACAGGCCCCAGCGCAGCACCCGCACCGCCTGCTCCACCAGGCCGACCGCGCCCCGGCGGGTGAAGAGGTCCTGGAGGGGCCGGGTAGAGCGCTTGAGCAGCGCGGTGAGCAGCACCAGGTTCACGGAGAAGAGCGGGGCGGCCAGGGACCAGTTGATGACCCCGGACACCGCCTCGGCGTAGAACAGCCGCACCCCGCCCGCGGGCTGGCCCAGGGGCATGGCCCCCCATTTGTTGAAGAGCGGGTAGATGACGTAGTCCTCGATGGCCAGGCCCCGGGCCGGGAAGTGCAGGGCCGCGTACTTGGCGTACTTGGCGCTGATGACCGCCAGCTGGGCCGCGTCCAGGTACCAGGCCAGGGCCCCGCCGCAGAACGCGCCCAGGCCCAGGCCCAGGGCGTAGAGCTTCCAGGTCTGGAGCGAGCCGCGGCGGTGGAAGGCGACCAGGATGCCGTCGCGCAGGAGGTCCACCCCGGCGTAGGCCGCCGCGCCCACCACGCAGCCGTACACGAAGCGCACCCCGGGCTCCGCGGCCTGCACCGCGGCCAGGAGGGCCATGCCCACGCCCACGCCCATGACCATGCCCCGGGCGTAGTGGGCCGGGTCCTTGGCGCTGTGCGCCAGGCGCGGGAAGAAGGCCGGGCTGCCGTCGAAGGTTTCCAAAATGGTCTTGCCCAGGGGGAAGGCCAGGGCCCCGAACAGGGCGCAGCTCAGGAAGGGATTGCCCACGATGGCGGCCTTGACCGCGCCCGCGCCGGCCAGGAGGTCGCCCAGGTGCACCACGGCCATGAACACCCCGCTGTACACCGCGCCCTTCTTGAACCCGGAGGAGAGGTGCTCGGCCACCCAGAAGGAGGACGGGGTCTTGCCGTGCAGGGCGTCGAGCAGGATGCCGGTGACCAGGAAGGTTTCGGCCCACAGCCCGGCCTGGGAAACCATGGTGGCGGCCAAAGCGGCCAGGGTGGCGGGCAGGACCGGCCAGGCGGCCAGCGTCGCGGTGGAGCCCCAGTCGGCCACCGGCGGGGTGACGGCCGCGGCCAGGGCCCCGAGGGCCAACGCCAGATGGATGCGGGGGCGGGTGGCCGGCCGGCCGGACAGGAGCAGGCTCATGGCCAGGACCACCAGTTCGTTGAGCACCAAAAGGTTCAGGAGGCGGCCGGCGAAGCCGAGCACCGCGGGGCTGCCGCCCAGGCCCAGGCAGGCCAGGCGGCCCAGACGCTCCACCAGGCCGGGGTTGGCCAGGAGCAGGAGCCAGTTGAACAGGAAGGGCACGGCCAGCACGCACAGGCTGGCCAGGGCCAGGGGATGCTCGCGCCGGCCCGAGGCGGACTGGAGCACCAGGACCACGTGGGCCACGCAGCCCGCGGCCGCGGCCAGGCCGGTGAGGCGCAGCACCCCGGCGAAGTCCGGGGGGATCTGCCAGATGTGCAGGCCGGGGTCCGCGGCCAGGGCGAAGAGGGCCGGGACCAGGAAGTCGGCCAGGGCCTCGGCCGGGCGGGGATGGCGGCCGGTGCGGCAACGGGTGGGGAGCCAGGCCGCGGCCAGGCCCAGCAAACCGGCCAGGCCGGCGGCGGCCCAGGTCCCGCCGCGGGCGGCGGCCAGGGCGCACCC
>JAEXTU010000189.1 GCA_023453335.1 Pseudomonadota bacterium
CAGGCGGACCAGGCGGCCGGGGAGCGGGAGCGGGCGGCCGCGGAGGCCGCGGCCGGGGAAGCCGGGGCGGAAGACGGCCAGGAGAGCCGGCGCTGCCCGGTGTGCCAGGCCCGCGCCGGGGAGCACGACACCGAGTGCCCGTCCTGCGGGGCGCGGCTGGACTGAGCCCGCGGGCATTACCTTATCCGCACCCCCTGTGCTAGCCAACGCCCCATGCTGACCGATTCCCTTCTCCTGGCCCTGGGCCTGGCCGTGCTGGTGGCCGGGGCCGAACTCCTGGTGCGGGGGGCCTCCCGCCTGGCCGCGGCAGCCGGGGTTTCGCCCCTGGTCATCGGGCTCACGGTGGTGGCCTTCGGCACCAGCGCGCCGGAGTCCGCGGCCAGCCTGCGCGCCTCCCTGTCCGGGGCCGCGGACCTGGCGGTGGGCAACGTGGCCGGCAGCAACATCATGAACGTGCTGGGCATCCTGGGAATCTCGGCCCTGGCCGCGCCCCTGGCCGTGCACCGGCAGGTGGTGCGGCGCGAGCTGCCCATCATGGTCGCGGCCACCGGCCTGGCCTGGGGCCTGTCCCTGGGCGGGAACCTGGGCCGGGCGGCCGGGATCGGGCTGCTCCTGGGCGTGGTGGCCTACACCGCCTATCTCCTTCGCGAGGCGCGCAAGGACGTGGCCAACCGGGAACAGGCCGCGGACAAGCCGCGCGGGGCGCGGGCCCTGGCCCGGGCCGGGGCACTGGCCGCGGTTGGGCTCATCATGCTGGTGGCGGGCGCGGACTGGCTGGTGGACGGGGCCGCGGGCCTGGCCCGGGGCCTGGGCGTGTCCGAGCTGGTCATCGGCCTCACCGTGGTGGCCGCGGGCACCTCCCTGCCCGAGCTGGCCACCTCGGTGGCCGCGGCGCTCAAGGGCGAGCGGGACCTGGCCGTGGGCAACGTGGTGGGCAGCAACATCTTCAACCTCACCGCGGTGCTGGGCCTGGCCGCGGTGGCCGCGCCCGCGGGGGTGGCCGTGCACCCGCAACTCCTGCGCTACGACTTTCCGGTGATGATGGGCGCGGCCGTGGCCTGCCTGCCGGTCTGCCTCACGGGCCTGGAGGTGTCCCGGGCCGAAGGCGCCCTCTTCCTGCTCTCCTACCTGCTCTACGTGGCCCTGGTGGTGTGGCAGGCCGTGGGCCAGGCCCCGCTGGAGCCCGCCCACCTGGCGGCCCTGGCCCTGCTCCCGGCGGTGGGCGCGGCGCTCCTCTCCTGGGTGCTGCGCGCCCAGGCCGGGCTGGGCCGGGTGGTCGACCCCCTGGGCCACCTGCTGGGCGCGGCCCTGTCCGGCGCGGTGCAGAACGCCCGCAAGGCCGCGGTGCTCATCACCGGCACCGCGGTGCTCCTGGTGGGCATCGCCATGATCGTGCTGCCCGGGCCGGCGGTGGTGGTCATCCCCCTGGGCCTGGGCATCCTGGCCACCGAGTTCCTCTGGGCGCGGCGGCTCCTCGACCGCATGAACCGCCAGGTCCGCGACGCCGCGGCCAAGGTCCTGCGCCGCAGGCAGGGCGGCCCCAAAGACTAGGGCCGGAGCCTCCCGGCCCCAGCCCCTCTTCCCCGCCGCGCCGGGCGCTACCGATCGTACTTCTTGGCGTAGGCCGCGTCGTTGTAGATGCCCTCGCCGTACTCCTTGGCCCCGTAGGTCTTGATGATCTTCTGCCCGGCCTTGGAGCCCACGAACTGCACGAAGTCCATGGCCGTGGCCTGGCCCGGGGTGGCCCCGGCGGGCTGCACCAGGGTGTGGTAGGTGTTCACCAGGAACACGTCGCCCCTAAACAGGATGTGCAGGTTCTTCAGCTCCTTGCGGGCCGCCACCCAGGTGCTGGAGTCGGTCATGAAATACCCGCCCTCGGCATCGGCGCGCTTGAGGGTGGCCATCATGAAGTCCTTGGTCACCACGTACCAGTCGCCGGCGGGTTCGATGCCGGCCTTCTTCCACACGTCCATCTCCTTCTTGTGGGTGCCCGAGTTGTCGCCCCGGGAGAAGAACTTGGCCCCGGCCTTGGCGATGCGGCCATACGCGTCAGCCGCGTCCTTGGCCTTGGCGATCTTGGCCGGGTCGGCCTTGGGACCCACGATGTAGAACTCGTTGGACCCGATCAGGGTGTGGCCGGTGGCCCAGCCCTCGGCCACTGCCGCCTTTTCCGCGGCCGGGGCGTGCACCATGATCATGTCCACCTGCTTGTCCTTGAGCAGCTTGAGGGACTCGCCCGAGCCGGCCTTGACCCAGCACAGGGACGAGCCGCGCCCCGCGTTGAAGGCGTTGGCCAGCTGCTCCAAGAGGCCCAGCTCGCCCGGGCTGCCGGTGGCCAGGGAGAAGGCCTTGGCCCCGGTTCCATAGGTGGCGGTGCAGTCCGCAGCCCAGGCGGGCAGGACGGCCAGGACCGCGAGGACGGCCAAGAGGCTCAGGATGCGGCGCATGGGAACTCTCCTTGGTTGGCGTGAATGGTTGGATATGGTTGCTTTTGGTAACACATATCCCGAAAATTTGAAAACTCGGGTGGTTCCTTCCCCTGGGGCACCGCCTCTCCCGGGGCGGGCCGGCAATTGCGGCCGCGCCGACGCCCGGGGCGGGGTTGGCCCCTTCCGGCCGGCCCGGCCTCCGGAACGAAACCCGTTGCGCCCGTTGGCCGCGCGCCTCGATTGCACCGGAATGCATTCCTGTGCTAGGGGAATAGTGTAAAGGATTCCAAGTACCCGCATCCACACCCGGCGGCCCGTGGCCCGCCCGAGGAGGACCCATGCCCAAGAAGCCCGCGGCCAAGGCCCCGGCCCGTGCCCGCAAGTCCGCGCCCGCCGCGGCTCCGACCCCTTCCCGCAAGGCCCCGGCCGCCCGAGCCCCCCTGCCGGAGACCCCGTCCGCCAAGGCCTGGGACGCGGGCAAGCGGCAGGAGGCCCTGGAAAAGGACATCGAGCGGCACGTCATCTCCACCATGGGCCAGGACCCCAATCCGCCCCGCCGCTTCCCCTACTACTGCGGCCTGGCCTACAGCGTGCGCGACCGGCTCATCGAGCTGTGGCTCAAGACCCAGCGCACCTACTACGACGTGATGACCAAGCGGGTGTACTACCTGTCCATGGAGTTTCTGCCCGGCCGGTTCCTCATGAACTTCCTGGTGAACCTTCAGATGGACGAGGACTGCCGCGCGGTGGTGGAGAAGATGGGCTTCGGCATGGAGGAGATGGAGGAGGAGGAATGGGACGCCGGGCTGGGCAACGGCGGCCTGGGCCGGCTGGCCTCCTGCTTCATGGACTCGGTGGCCACCCTCAAGGTGCCGGCCTACGGCTACGGCATCCGCTACGACTACGGCATCTTCCACCAGTCCATCGTGGACGGGCACCAGGAGGAGCGCGCCGACAACTGGCTGCGCCACGGCAACCCCTGGGAGATCCAGCGCCGGGAGCACCTCTTCCCGGTGTGCTTCCACGGCCGCTCCGAGGCCTACGAAGACGAGGCCGGCAACCTGCGCTATCGCTGGGTGGACGCGGACCGGGTCATGGCCATGGCCTGCGACATCGTGGTCCCGGGCTTTGGGGGCCAGCACGTGTCCAACATGCGGCTGTGGACCGCGGTGTCCAGCCGGGAGTTCAGCTTCAAGGACTTCAACCGCGGCGACTACATGGGAGCCATGGAGGCCAAAGTCCTGGGCGAGAACATCTCCAAGGTGCTCTACCCCAACGACGAGCTCTCCGCAGGCAAGGAGCTGCGCCTCAAGCAGCAGTACTTCCTGGTGGCCGCCACCATGCAGGACATCCTGCGCCGCTACAAGAAGCTGCACCGGCCCTGGAGCGACCTGCCCGACTTCGTGGGCATCCAGCTCAACGACACCCACCCCTCCATCGCGGTGGCCGAACTCATGCGGGTCTTGCTCGACGAGGAGGGCCTGGCCTGGGACGAGGCCTGGGAGGCCACCCGCCCCACCTTCGCCTACACCAACCACACGGTGCTGCCCGAGGCCCTGGAGACCTGGCCGGTGGGGCTCATGGGCAACGTGCTGCCCCGCCACCTGGAGATCATCTACGAAATCAACCGCCGCTTCCTGGAGGAGGTGAGCGCCCGCTACCCCGGGGACCACGAGCGCCTGGCCCGCATGAGTCTCATCCAGGAGGGCGGGGAGAAGCGGGTGCGCATGGCCCACCTGGCCATCGTGGGCAGCCACTCGGTGAACGGGGTGGCGGCCCTGCACTCAGAGATATTGCGCAACGAGCTGTTCCGCGACTTCGACGAGCTGACCCCGGGCAAGATCAAGAACGTGACCAACGGCGTGACCCCCCGGCGCTGGGTGCTCCAGGCCAACCCCAGCCTGGCCGGGCTCATCACCGAGGCCATCGGGCCGGAGTGGATCACCGACCTGGACCGGCTGCGCGAGCTGGAGCCCCTGGCCCACGACCCCGCCTTCCAGGAGAAGTGGCGCGACGTCAAGCGCACCTGCAAGAAGCGCCTGTCGCGCTACGCCCTGCGCAAGCTGGAGGTGGGGGTCAACCCCGACACCCTGTTCGACATCCACGTCAAGCGCATGCACGAGTACAAGCGGCAGCTGCTGAACCTGCTGCACGTGGTGACCTTCTACAACCGCATCCTGGACCACCCCTGGGCCGACGTGACCCCGCGCACGGTGTTCTTCGCCGGCAAGGCCGCGCCGGGCTACCGCCAGGCCAAGCTCATCATCCGGCTCATCAACGCGGTGGCCGAGACCGTGAACAACGACACCAAGGTGGGCGGCAAGCTCAAGGTGCTCTTTCTGCCCAACTACTGCATCTCCTCGGCCGAGAAGATCATCCCGGCCGCGGACCTGTCCGAGCAGATATCCACCGCGGGCATGGAGGCCTCGGGCACCGGCAACATGAAGTTCTCCCTGAACGGGGCGCTGACCATCGGCACCCTGGACGGCGCCAACGTGGAGATCGCCGAGGAGGTGGGCCGGGAGAACATCTTCATCTTCGGGCTCACCGCCCAGGAGGTGAGCGACCTGCGGCGCTCGGGCTACGACCCGCGCGCCTATGCGGACAAGGACCCGGAGTTGACCCGCGCCCTGGCCGACATCGGCTCGGGCCGGTTCTGCCCGGCCGAGCCGCACCTGTTCGCGCCCATCACCGACTCCCTGCTCAACTGGGGGGACTACTACCTGCTGTGCGCGGACTTTCGCAGCTACGTGGACACCCAGGCGGCGGTGGGCGAGCTGTACCAGGACCGGGCCCGGTGGACCGCCACGTCCATCCTCAACGTGGCGCGCATGGGCAAGTTCTCCAGCGACCGGGCCATCCTGGAGTACGCCAAGAACATCTGGCACGTGGAGCCCCTGGGCTAGGCCGTGGCATGAAACCCGCCTGCGCAGGTTTCCCGCCACGGCGGGGCTAGGCACAGGCAGGCCTTTGCCTTCCCGCGATACCTTGAACACCCAAAAAAGCCCGGGCCGTTCGCGCGGCCCGGGCTTTTTTACGGCGTGTAAACGGCAGGCTAGACTGCGGCGAACCCTTCGGCCCAGGCCATGGCCGTGGCGAAGAAGACCTTGAGCCGGGCCGGGTCCATGGAGAGCTTCTGGCAGAGGCGGCCGAAGCGGTCCCAGTCCGCCTCCTCCAGGCTGTCCACCATGGCCAGGAGCGGCAGGTACTCGTTGTTCTCCTTGCGCAGGAGCGCGGCCTTGAGCTTGTCGTCCAGGGGCAGGTAGTTCACGGCCTCGGCCATGGGCATGCCCAGCAGGGTGTCCAGGAGCGAGAACAGGCCGAGCATGAACAGGGTGCCCGGGTCGAAGCCGAAGAAGTCGTACTCCCGGGTCATGAGCTCCAGGAAGCGGCCGCGCTGCACCGAGATGAGGAGCAGTTCGCTCTTGATGTCGCTCTTGTCGCTCATCTCGGCCAGCAGCACCGCGCGCAACCAGTTCTTGAGCTGTTTCCAGCCCAGCATCACGATGGCCTGCTTGATGGAGGTCACCTTCTGGGACAGGCCGAAGTACGGGGTGTTCAAATAGGAAAGCAGGCGGAAGGACAGGGCCACGTCCGCGGAGATGGCCTCGGCCAGGGAGTCGAATTCCGGCTCGGGCTCCTCGATGAGCCTCAGCAGGGTGAAGCGGGAGGTCTCCAGGGAGGTGAGCTTGCGCTCGGGCTGGTCCTCGGCCTCCTTGAGGAAGGGGCCGGTGAACAGGGAGAAGCCCTGCACCTTGAGCCCGTCCACCTCCTGGGCCGAGGCCACGCCGCGGGCCAGGAGCCGGGCCTTGAGGCCCTTGGCCTTGAGCATGAAGGCCGTGGGCATGCCGCCCTTGCCCGGGGTGCAGCAGATCACGTCGGCCAGGACGAAGCGGCGGCGGGCCAGGTCCTGGGCGGTGTCGAACTCCACGGCCAGCGAGTACCCGTCGGCCTTGAGCTTCTCCAGGGCGGCCAGGGAGGAATCGGCCAGGCTGCCCCGCTCCAGCACCTGGACCACCCCGTGCCCCGGGGGCAGCACGTAGGGCGCGCCGTCCAGGAGCGCCTTCTCGCTGAAGGAGGCCAGCACCTTGCGGCCGTGCCCGATGGCCTGCTGCAGGCCGATGTAGGAACTCTGGGCCAAGCCCTTCTCGTTGAGCAGGCAGGCGTTCTGTTCGGCCATGCCGCACACGAACTCGTAGCCCCAGATGCGGCGCTTGTCGTCCAGAATGGTGTGCCGCGTGAAGAGCAGGGGCGTGGTGCCCCCGTTGCCGCCAGGATTTCCGGCCACGGTCGCCTCGCTTGGTCGGATGGTTGTCGCTATGACCCAGCTTAGCCTACCCAATCCACGGCCACAAGCCCCTTGGAAGGGAAGGGAGTTCCGCGGGCGACGCCGTCCCCGGGCGGCATGGGCCCCACCGCTGCGGCCCGGCCTGCGGCGCGGCCCTCCTGCCGACAAGCCTGCCGGACCGGGTTCCCCGGCGTTAGCACCTCCCCTGCTGCGCGGGGACACCCCCCTTCCGCTGGGAATATTCCATAAACAGATCATTATCCCCGATTATGACCTGTTCATGGAACATCGCCCACGCATTTTCTTGACTGGCTGCCTAATGTTCTATAAATAGGTCGCATCCACGCGTTGAGACCCGTTAATGAACTTCGGGATGGAAAAATGGCCAAACCTGCCCAACGGACCTATTCGCACTATGCCAAGGACGCGGCGAGACTGCTCGGCCTGCTCATCCGCAGCGGACGCACCGAGCGGGGGATGACAGTCGCGGAGGCGGCCGAGCGGGCGGGCATCTCGCGCGGGCTCGTCCACCGGGTGGAAAACGGCGATATGGGCTGCTCCCTCGGGGCGGCCTTCGAACTCGCCGCCCTCGCCGGCGTCCGGCTGTTCGAGGCCGAGCCCACCACCCTCACCAAGCACCTGGCCATGGCCCGGGACAAGCTGGTCCTGCTGCCCAAGGCCGTGCACCAACGCATGGGGAAGGTGGACGATGACTTCTGAGCCCAGCCCCCGGGAAGCGTACGTCTGGATATGGCTGCCCGGCGCGACTGCGCCGGTGGTCGCCGGCCGGCTGGCCCGGGACGGCGGGAAGCTGGTCTTCAACTATGGCCGCAGCTACCTGGAGCGGCCCGGGGCCATCCCCATCTACGAGCCCGAGCTGCCGCTCCGGCGCGGCGCAATCCCGCCCGGCCCGGACCTGGGCCTGGCCGGCTGCCTGCGCGACGCTGCCCCCGACGCCTGGGGGCGACGGGTCATCATCAACCGCACCCTGGGCCTGAAAGGGAAAGACATCGACCTGGGCTCGCTCGACGAGCTCACCTACCTGCTGGAATCGGGCTCCGACCGGATCGGCGCGCTGGATTTCCAGGCCTCGCCCACTGTGTACGTCCCCCGGCCCGTTCGGCCGGCCACGCTGCAAGAGTTGCTCACGATCGCCGCCCGGATCGAGGCCGGGGAGATGCTCACTCCCGAACTTGACCAGGCCCTGTTCCACGGCAGCTCCATCGGCGGGGCCCGGCCCAAGGGCATGTTCGAGGACCACGACCGGAAGTTCGTGGCCAAGTTCTCGTCCACGGGCGACACGTACAGTGTGGTCAAGGCGGAGTTCGTGGCCATGCGCCTGGCGGCCCGGGCCGGCCTGGAAGCGGCCCCGGTCCGGCTGGAGATGGCCCAGGGCACGGACGTCCTGCTCGTCGAGCGCTTCGCCCGGCGAAAGGTCCCGGACGGCTGGCGGCGCAAGGCCCTGGTGTCCGCCCTGACCCTGTTCGGGTTCGACGAGATGCTGGCCCGCTACGCCAGCTACGAGACCCTGGCCGAGATCATCCGGCACCGCTTCGCCGCGCCCCGGGACACCCTGCGCGAACTGTTCGGCCGGCTGGTGTTCAACGTGCTGTGCGGCAACACCGACGACCACGCCCGCAACCACGCCGCCTTCTGGGACGGCGCCAGCCTGGCCCTCACCCCGGCCTACGACATCTGCCCGCAGAACCGGACCGGCAACGAAGCGACCCAGGCCATGCGCATCAGCGGCGACACCCGCGCCAGCACCCTGGCCGCCTGCCTGGAGGCCGCCCCCCATTTCCTGCTCGACGCCGCGGCGGCTGCCGGCATCATCGCCGGCCAGATCGCGGCCATCCAGAAGGAATGGGACGCCGCCTGCCAGGAGGCCAACCTCACCGAGACCGACCAGGCCCTGCTGCGCCGGCGCATGTTCCTCAACCCCTACATCTTCCAGGGCGCGCCGGACGGCCTGCGCCAACTCGGCGAGGCCTGGGCGGGCAAGAACCACTAAGGAGGAGCCATGCCGCGGCACATGCTTGCCTTGGCGAGTCTCGTGACGGTCTTCGTCCTCTGCGCAGCCTCGCCTCGTGGCCTTCCTCCCGAAGTGGCCGCCCATCTCGACGAAATGGACAACGTCTGCAAGGTCGTCGGCAAGCCGTTGAAGAGCAAGCTTGTCGAGCACGGCAATTTGGTGGCCAAGGGGATGGAGATATGGGCCATTGATGAAGGGAAATACGAATGCGACGGGGCGGCCAGCCTCTTCTCAGGCTCCGGCGGAGCGGAGGTCGTAGTTTTCATGCGCATGCCGGACAACAGCATCAAGCAGGTCTTCGAACATGGCGCATACGGCATGAGGATGGAGCGCTCCGGCGCTTCCGATACCATCTGGCTCACCATCGGAGGCCCACTGTGCGGGCAGCCGGGCAACCCCAGCCATGCAGCATCGATCCATTGCGAACGCCCGCTGCAATGGGATGCTGCCAAGCAGCGGATGGATTTCGCCCCGCTCTCACAGGCACGGTTCAAGTAACCCGGCCGGCAGAAAGCCAAAGCAAGAGGGGGGGGGGGGGG
>JAEXTU010000201.1 GCA_023453335.1 Pseudomonadota bacterium
CGGGTTGCCGATGGACTCGGTGAACACCATGCGGGTCTTGGCGTCGATGGCCCGCTCCACGTTTTTGGGGTCGCTGGTGTCCACCAGGCGCACCTCGATGCCGAACCGCTTGAGGGTGTGCTGGAACAGGGTCACGGTGCCGCCGTACAGGTTGGACCCGGACACGATGTTCTGGCCCACGGAGGTGATGGCCCCCACCGCGTAGAAGATGGCGGCCATGCCCGAGGCCGTGGCCAGGGCCGCGGATCCGCCGTGCAGCTCGGCCAGGCGTTTTTCCAGGACATCCGTGGTCGGGTTCATGATCCGGGTGTAGATGTAGCCCGGCTCCTTGAGCGCAAAGAGGTTGGCCGCGTGCTCGGTGTCCCGGAACACGTAGCTGGTGGTCTGGTAGATGGGCACGGCCCGGGACAGGGTCTCCCGGTCCGGGCTCTGGCCGGCGTGCAGGGCGATGGTCTCGATTCCCTTCTTGGGCATGGTCTAGTCCTCCTGGGCCTGGGACAGGCTGCGGATGAGTTCCGCCACCGCGGCGAAGTCCGCGTCCCCCAGGCTGCGGGACGCGGCGGCGCGGTAGGTGTTGAGCGCGGCGTTGGCCAGGGGCGCGAAGACCCCGGCGTCCTGGGCGGTGTCCACCACGTAGCGCATGTCTTTGAGCATGTGCCGGAGCGGGAACTGGGCCGGGTACTGGCGGCGCTTGAGCATGGGCTCCTTGAGCCCGAACAGGCCGCACTGCAGCGGCCCGGCGGCCAGCACCGCGAACAGGGCCTCCAGGGACAGCCCGCCGCCCCGGGCCAGGGCGGCGCACTCGGCCAGGCCCTGCATCATGGTGCCCAGCAGCATGTTCACCGCCATCTTCATCATGGAGCCCTGCCCCACCCCGCCGCAGTTGACCACGGCCTTGCCCATGGCCAGGAACACCGGCTCCAGGGCCTTGATCCGCCTCTTGTCCCCGCCGGCCAGGATGACCAGCTGGCCCTCCTCGGCCGGCTTCTTGGAGCCGGACACCGGGGCGTCGATGTATTTCGCGCCCAGGGGCTCGATGGCGTGGGCCAGTTCCCGGGCGTAGGCCGGGGACACGGTGCTCATGTTCACGAAGGTCTTGGACTCGTCCAGGGCGCGGGCGCAGCCGTTCTCGCCGGTGAGCAGGGCGTATACCGCCTCCGGTCCGGTGACCATGACGATGATCGCGTCGGACGCTGCGGCCAATTCGCGGGGGCTGGCCGCCACCTTGGCCCCCAGCTCCCCGAGGATGGCGCAGCGCGCCGGGGTGCGGTTGTACACCGTGAGCGGGAAGCCGTTGCGCAGGAGGTTCTGGGCCATGGCCTGACCCATGATGCCCATGCCCATGAACCCAACCCGAGTCTTTTTCATGTGCGCTCCTTGCGGGGCGAGGCGCCCCATTGGGTTGCATAGCCTGCTTCGGGGATTTCCGCCAGTCCCGGGCCGTGGGCATGCCCGGGACCGGTTGCTTTTTCCCGGGGAAGGTGCTTTCCTGCATCCTGGCGCTCTGCCGAGCGCCGCGGAGGCACAGCGTGGACGGCACGACCTTGGGCGATCCGGCGCGGGTCCTGGTGGTGGACGACGACGAGGACTTCGGCGAGTTCCTGGCCGAGGCCCTGGGCGACGAGGGCCACCAGGCGGCGGTGTACGCCGAGCCCCAGAAGGCCCTCTCCGCGGCCGCTGCCCGGGACTTCACCCTGGCCTTCGTGGACGTGAGCATGCCCGGCATGTCCGGCGCGGAGCTGGCCGAGAAGCTCATGGTGGTCCAGCCCGGGATCCAGGTGGTGCTCATGAGCACCCGGGGGGACGTGGAAACCGTGCTGAAGGCCCTGCAGATCGGGGCCTACGATTTCCTGGCCAAGCCCTTTGCCCGGGCCGAGCTGGCCATGTGCCTGTCCCGCTGCTCGGAGCGCCACGCCCTGCGCCGCCACCTGGAGCTGGCCGAGCAGCGCCATTTCATGCTCATCCAGAACATCCCCCTGCTCATCATCCGGCTCAACGAGGACCTGGCCGTGGAGTTCGTGAACCAGGCCTGTCGCCAGATGCTGGGGGTGGACCCGGCCGAGGCCATCCGCGAGGAGGGCTGGCTGTTGAACCGGGTGCACGAGCGCGACCGGCCGGTGGTGGAGCGGGTGCTCACCCGGGCCTTCAGCGTGGGCGGTCCGCTCTCGGTCCAGTGCCGGCTGCGCCACGCCAACGGCTACTATTTGCACGGCATCCTCAAATCCATGAGCGCGCCGCCCGGCATGGAGGACCCTCTGGGCCGCTACCTGGACTGCCTCTTCGTGGACATCAGCGAGCGGGTGTACATGGAGGGGCTCATGGTCCAGGACGAGAAGCTCAAGACTCTGGGGGCCATCACCCAGGAGGTGGCGCACGAGCTGCGCAACCCGCTCATGTCCATCGGCGGGTTCGCCCGCCGGCTCTCGGCCAAGGCCCCGGACTTCCCGGAGACCGAAATCATCCTGCGCGAGAGCGAGCGCCTGGAGCGCCTGCTCGACCGCATCCACGGCTACCTGGCCCCGGTGCAGCCGGTCTCGCGGGAGCTGGACCTGAACGAGTCCCTGGCCCAGACCCTGGAGGCCGGCCGGCCCGGCCTGGCCGAACGCGGGCTGCGCCTGGACACCGCCCTGACCCCGGACCTGCCCCCGGTGGACGCCGACCCGGCCCTGCTCGGCGAGGTCTTCGCCATCCTGCTCCAGGACGCGGCCAAGGCCCTGGCCCCGGGCGGCACCCTGGGCGTGCGCACCTACCACGCCGCCTCCGGGGTCTGCGCCGCGTTCCGCTACCTGCTGGCCGAGATCAAGGGCATGGACGCCGAGCGACTGTACATGCCCTTCGAGGAGGGCGGGTTCGGCCTGCCCAAGTGCTACCGCCTGGTGCAGCGCATGGGCGGGATGCTGAACCTGACCCGGGAGGAGGACCACGCGGTGTTCACCGTGTGCCTGCCCCCGGCGGCGACCGGGCCTTGCCGGTAATCCCGTTTCGGCACTTGATTTTTTCCTGCATGTTCACGTAGGCTTCCAACCCGTGAAACAGCTATTCAAACGGACCTGCCCCCGTGCCTAAGGACTCGTCCATCTACCCCCAGACCCTGGGGGTCTTTTCCCGGGCGGCCACCGCCAGCGTGGGCGCCGGGACCACGGCCGCCTCCCGGGAGTCGCTCACCTACTGGTTCGTCCGCCGCCTGGACGACGACGTCTGGGAGGTGCAGCCCCTGAACCACAACCACGTGCCCTCGGGCGACCGCAAGAAGGTGGCCAAGGGCGCCTTCATGGAAAGCTACCTCCCGGAGCCGCGCTTCTACGAAACCCAGACCCTGCCGGCCATGCGCTCCCTGCGCGAGAAGATCGCCAAGGGCGAGGAGCACTACGCCGAGGGCCGCCTGGACGAGGCCGAGAAGGAATTCGTCAAGGCGCTCATGATCGACGACAAGAACGTGCCCGCCAGCCTGGGCGCGGGAGCGGTATGGTGCGACAAGGGAGAGATGCAGAAGGTGGGCAAGGTCCTGGATCTGCTCCTGGGCAGCGACGAAACCTTCAAGGCCGAGCAGCGCTCCCTGTTCAACCGCCTGGGCATCAGCCTGCGCAAGAAGGGCCAGTTCGACTACGCCGCGGCCTACTACACCAGGGCACTGGAGATGGACCCCAAGGATGAGCACCTGCGCTTCAACCTGGCCCGGGTCCGGATCGAGAAGGGAGAGCTGGAGGCCAGCCTGGACGAGCTGGCACGGGTGCTGGAACTCAACCCGAATCTGGAAGTCGCCCACAAGTTCCTGGCGTACCTGAAGAAGAAAATCAAGGAGAAGGGAGGCAGCGACGCCAACGGCCTGGGGCTCTCCGCCACCCCGGTCATGGACGAGGACTGACCGGCAGGATTTGCCGGCATGGAACTTGCTTGGTTTTTCGGAAGAAAACTGAACAATTGAGCCATTGTCAGTTTTCCTCCCCGCATGTGGCCGGTCCCCACCCGGCCACATCGCGTTTCAGCAACCCGTTGCGCAACCTGCGGTTGCATAAGAGCCCCTAACGCCTGGCGGCGTAAGGGGCTCTAAAAATCCGCGATGGCCGCACGAACTTTTGACGGCCGGTGAGGCATCGCCAAGCCAGTTTGCGCCCTACTGCACCAGCATCCCGTCCAGGGTGATGCCGCCGCAGTGGCAGTCGCCGCGCCAACGCTCCTTGTAGACCAGGCCCTCGCGCAGGCACTCGGCCAGGCCGTCCTTGAACACCACCCAGACCGTGCCGTAGTTGGCGCAGGTGTAGGCCGCGGGCAGGTTGCGGTTCTCCTTGACCGAGCGGGCCTGTCCCATGAGCCCCGCCACCTCCTCCATGGTCATGCCCGGCCGCACCGCGGTGCGGGCCTTCTGGCCGGTGGCCTGGATGTTGGCCAGAATGCGCTGGCGCTCGGCATAGGCGTCCTCCAGGGAGCCCAGCACCGCGCGCTGCTCGCCGCGCAGCACCGCGGCCCGGTCCGGGTCCGCGGCCCTCATGCTCCCCTGCAGGGCCAGGGCGCGGTCCTCCAAGTCGCGGGTGGTGCGGCCGTTCTGGACCAGGGAGTCCAGGGCCTTGGGGGCGCGAGCCGCGGCGGCCAGGCGCGCCTTGGCCGCGTCCGGGTCCACCTTGGCCCGCACGGTGACGGTCACCGCCAGGTTCTCCCCCTGCACCGCGAACTTCTCGTCCACGCTCTCCACGGTCACCACCGCCGCGGCAAAAGACCGCACCTGGTCCGCGGACAGGGCGAAGTCCCGCACCTCGGTCAAGGATTCGACATAGGTGCCCGCCTGCTCCACGGCCTTGCGCTTGGCCTCCAGGAAACAGGCCCGGCGCACGTCGTTCTTGGTCTCGGAATCGCCCACCAGGCAGGTGTGTGAGGTGGTCACGGTGCGCACCTCGGCCCGGGCCGCGGTGGCCGCCAGGAGGCAGAAGGCGAGGAGGAACAGGCAGATTCGGGTCATGGCACCCTCCGGAAGGATGCCCCAAAATAGCAAGAACCGGCCCAGCAGGGAAGACTACAATTCGAATTCCATCTCCTGGCTGGCCGCGAAGCACTCCATGACCACCCCGCGCTCATCCAGGATGCGCCGGCAGTCGGCAACCATGGCGTCCACCCCCGAGTCCGGCCGGTCCTGGTTCAGGTGGAACAGGCCGAACCGCTTCACCTCGGCCCGGATGGCCAGTTCCAGGGCGTCGGTATACGTGGAGTGGCCCCAGCCCTTGGTCAGCTTCTCGTACTCCGTCACCGTGTATTCCGCGTCGTGGAAGCGCAGATCCGCGCCCCGGGAGAACTCCACGTAGTCCTCGACGCTCCGGCCCCCGCGGTGGGTGAGCGACAACTCGTTGTCGGTGAGGAACACGAAGCTCTTGCCGTTCTCCTCGAACTTGTAGCCCTGGCCCATGTTGGGATGGCTCAGGTTGATGGGCGTCACCGCGATGCCGTGCACGTCGGTGGTCTCGCACAGGGAATGGTAGACCAGGTCGGCCTGCACCAGCTCGTAGGGCACCGGGAAATAGGGCGGCAGCATGACCCGGCTGAGCATCATCTTGATGTTGCCCTGGTTGCGCTTGCACCCGTACAGGTGAAGCCGGTTGTTCTTGGAGTAGATGGGCTTGAAGAACGGGAACCCCAGGATGTGGTCCCAGTGGGAGTGGGTGAAGATCATGGAGATGTCGGTGCGCTTTTCCCCCAGGACCTTGTTGCCCAGCCGGCGGATGCCCGACCCGGCATCCACCACGATGACCTCGTCGGAGGCGCTGCGTATCTCCACGCAGGTGGTGTCCCCGCCGTACTTCACGTACTCCCGGCCGGACACCGGTATGGACCCCCTGGCCCCCCAGCAACGCACTTTCATCGGTTAGCTCCTGCGATGCCCATCCGTTTCGCGCCCCGGCCTTGAGTCCGCCATCCCCGCGGCAGAACGCAGCTCCCGCCGGCACAACGCAAAAAGCCGATTCAACCATGTCTCATACTTGAGCGATTGTGGCAAGCATTGAACAACGAAACAAGGCGTTTCCGCCCGGACTTGGCAACTCTTTTCTCCGGTGATAGGAGATTGCTTGGGCCCCAGAGAGAATCCATTTGCCGCCACAGACAGGAACATCCATGGAACAGACCCCGCCCCCCGCGCCCTTGCTCGACATCCCGGGAACCTTGAGCCGCCTCAAGGGCGACACCGCCTTCCTGGAAACCCTCTTCGGGGTCTACGTCGAGGACCTCCCGGTCAAGCTGGCCGCCATCGAGCAGGCCCTGGCCGCCGCGGACATGGCGGTGCTGCAACGCACCGCCCACTCCCTCAAGGGCGCCTCGGCCACGGTGGGCGCCCTGGCCCTGCGCGAGGCCGCCTTCGCCATGGAAAACGCCGGCCGCGACAAGGACGCCTCCCGAGCCGCCCGGCTCCTGCCCGAGCTCAAGCGGATCGCCGACCAGACCATCCAGGCCATCTCCAGCGCCCAGATTCCGGGCTGACCCGGGGCTGACCCCGGGCTGATTCCCGCCACTTGCCCTGCCCGCCCGGCATGACTATTTCCCTATCATACTCATTCAGTCTGCAACCACGAGGACAGCCATGGAATCCACCTGCCGGCCTGCGGTCAACGCCATCGAATGCTCCGGCTGCGGCGGCTGCGTCGACATGTTCCCCTCCATCTTCGGCTGGGACGACCTGGCCAACCGCCCCACCATCCAGGACGGCCGCTTCCCCTGCGAGGAAGTCCGCCAGGCCGTGGCCATCTGCCCCCGCGACTGCATCGAGGCGGTGGACGAAGAAGAGTAGCAGGAGGGGCGGATCGTGATCCGCCCTCTTCGTTCCCCGCACGCCCCTCCCACTTTCGTGCTCCCCTGTACAACCCGCCGACTTGCCTTATCTTCTCGTGGCGTGAGGTGATGACGCCATGAACATGACAGTACACGTGGTCTGCCCCCGCTGCGGGGCGGTGAACCGAGCTGACCCGGGCCGGCCGGGAGCGACGTGCGGCAAGTGTTCGGCCGCGCTGCTGCCGGGCCAGCCCCTGGCCCTGGATGGCGACAGCTTCGCCCGACTGGTGCAGCGCAGCGGGCTGCCGGTGGTGGTGGACTTCTGGGCGGACTGGTGCGGCCCCTGCCGGAGCATGGCCCCGCACTTCGCGGAGGCGGCCCGGATGCTGGCCAGCGAGGCGGTGCTGGGCAAGGTGGACACCCAGGCGCAGCCGGGCCTGGCCGCCCAGTTCGGCATCCAGTCCATCCCCACCCTGGTGGCCTTCCGGGACGGGGCCGAGATCGGCCGGCTCTCCGGCGCGCGCGACGCGCGCAGCCTGGCGGCCTGGGTGCGGAGCCTGCGGTGAAACCTGGCGGCTGGGCGCAGCGGCGGGCGGCCGTGGCCGGGTGGTACGACGCCCGGGCCGAGGCCTTTGCCGCGGCCACCGCGGACCTGGACACCGGCGAGGCCCGGGAGCGCTTCCTGGCCGGGGTGCCGCCCAACGGGAGGATACTGGACGCCGGCTGCGGCTGCGGCCGGGACTGCCTGCATTTCCTGGAGCGCGGCTACGCCGTGCAGGCCTGCGACCTGTCGCCGGAGATGGCCCGGCTGGCCCGGGAGCGCACCGGCCTGGAGGTGCGGGTGGCGGATGCGGCCGAAGCCGCTTGGGACGCACAGTACCAGGGGGGCTGGGCCATGGCCAGCCTGCTCCACCTGCCCCGGGCCGCCCAGGCCGCGGCGGTGGCCCACCTGGGCCGGGCCCTGCTCCCGGGCGGGGTGCTCCTGGTCGCGGGCAAGCACGGGGACCGGGAATGGGAAAAGGACGGGGTCTGGTTCGCGGCCCTGGACCAGGCCTGGCTGGACGAATTCCTGAAAGATCACCCCTGGCTGCGCCTACGCGAGGCCTGGCGACGCC
>JAEXTU010000231.1 GCA_023453335.1 Pseudomonadota bacterium
GTTTGGCGCCTGGCCCGGGCCTTCGCCGCCGCGGTGGGCTTGCCCCCGCACGCCTACCAGGTGCAGGCCCGCATCCGCCGCGCCCGGGAGCGCCTGGCCGGGCCGCAGGGCCTGGCCGAGCTGGCCGCGGACCTGGGCTTTGCGGACCAGAGCCATTTCACCCGCGCCTTCAGGCGCATCGTGGGCGTCTCGCCCGGGGCCTGGCGCAAGATTGTTCAAGACCGCTGAGCCGCCTCACGAGTAGGACTCCCCGCCAGGAGGAGTCCCATGTCCCAACCCTTGCGTTTGCTTCCCTGCCTGGACCTCTGTGCGGCCATGGCCATCGTGGGCAGTTCGGTGGCCGCGGGCAAGCTGGTGGTCGCCACCATGCCGGTGGGCCTGGCCATGGGCCTGCGCTTCGCCCTGGCCGCGGCCCTGTCCGTGCCCATCCTGTACCGCCGGGAGGGGGGCCTGCCCCGGCTCTCGGCCCGCAGCTGGGGCTTGCTCGCGGTGCAGGCCCAGGCCGGGGTCTTCGCCTTCAACTGGCTGCTGCTGGCCGGCCTGGCGCGGACCAGCGCGGTGAGCGCCGGGGTGGTGGCCGGCGCCACGCCCCTGGTCATGGGCCTGGTTTCCGCCCTGCTTTTCGGCGAGCGGCCCGGGGGCGCGGGCTGGCTGGGCATCGCCCTGGCCGCGGCCGGGGTCATGTCCCTCAACGCGGCGGGGGCGGGGGAGGGGCCGGCCGGGGTGTCCTGGGCCGGCCTGGGGCTGGTGCTGGCCGCGGTGTGCTGCGAGACCGCCTTCCTGCTCCTGCGTAAGGCCCTGCGCGAGCCGCTCTCGGCCCTGGCCGGGGCCACCCTCATGAGCTGCCTGGGCCTGGTGCTCTTCGCGCCCTTCGCGGTGGCCGACGCCCTGCGCGTCGGGTTCGCCTCCCTGACCCCCGGGGCCTGGCTCCTGATGGGCTGGTACGGGGCGGGCATCTCGGTGGCGGCCTACCTCTTCTGGTTCCGCGGGGTGGTGGCCACCCCGGCCCACGCCGCCGGGGTGTTCACCGGGATCCTGCCCCTGTCCGCGGTGGGGCTCTCGGCCCTGGCCCTGGGCGAGGGCCTGGGGCCGGCCCAGGCCCTGGGCTGCGCCGCGGTGGTGGGGGGCATCGTGCTCATCTCCCTGCGGCCAAAAAGACGTCCTCTCCGGGCTGGATAAATCCCGGACGTTTTTGTACAACCCGGGAAACGCTGTCCACGGGAGGACGACCCATGCTCATGCGCAAGCGCGCCTGGGACCTCATGCGCGAAAACTACACCCGGGTGGATGAGTCCACCAGCCTCACCGAGGTCATCCGGCTCGTCCGCGAGGCGGTGGGCAAGGAGGCCGACAACCACATCTGCCTGGTCTTCGGCAAGGACGGCCAGTTCAAGGGCGTGATCACCATGTGGGGGGTGCTGCGGCACCTGGAATCCTGCGTGTTCACCGACGAGATCATCCGCGACTTCGCGGACAACAACTGGGACCAGGCCTTTGGCGCGGCCTGCCGGGCCTGCGCCGAGAAGGGCATCCTGGACTTGGTGGAGAACTCCTTCCCCGAGGTGCGGCCCAACGACCCCCTGGTCATGGTCCTGGGCGAGTTCCTGGGCCACCGCCGGGGCTGGGCCGTGGTGCGGGAAAGCGGCAAGGTGCTGGGGGTGATCCTCAAGGCCGACGTGTTCCGGGAGATCGCCGGGGACGTGCTGTCCACCTTCGCCTAGCCCGGTTCGACCCTGTGCAAAAAGCCCCGCCGGCCTGCGCCGGCGGGGCTTTGTCGTCCGGGAGCGGCTAGGCCTGGGTGGCCGGGGGCTCCTCGGCCGCGAACTGCCATTCCTCGGCCAGGATGGCGGTCTTGAGCAGGACGGTGACCTTGGGGTCGTAGCGGGAGGCCATGCCGGCCAGTTCGTTGGCCGCGTCGGGCAGGGACTTGGCCGCGGCGTAGGTCCGCTTGGAGGTCATGGCGCAGAAGGAGTCGGCCACCGCGCAGATCTTGCCCAGGGGCGAGAGGTCCGGGTCCTTGGCCCGCTGCGGATAGCCCGAGCCGTCCAGGCGCTCGTGGTGCTGCATGACCCCGTAGGTGATCTCGTCGAAGCGCAGGTTGAGCTTCTGGGCCAGGGCCGCGCCCAGCAGGGGGTGCTGGTTGACCTTCTGGCGCTCGTCCTGGGTGAGGGGCTTGGGCTTGTCCCGGATGAAAGCCGGGATTTTGCACATGCCCATGTCGTGCAGGTAGAGGGCCAGGGCGGCCTTGTCCAAGGTCTTGCGGGGCAGGTCCGCGGGTCCCAGGCGCAGGAGCATCCACAGGCCGACGGTGGCCGAGTCGAAGGAGTGGTTGGCCAGGGTGTGGCTGCGGTGCAGCCGGCGCACCAGGGACTTGATCCGGGTCTTGTCGTTGTGCAGGTACTCGGTGAGCACCATGAGGTCGCGGTAGAGCAGGTCGAACACCACCTGCACCGGCTGTTCGAAGAACTCTCCCAGGCGGTCGGTGATGGCCACGGTGAAGACCTCGGCGATTTCCGCCTCCTTGAGGTTCTTGTCCACCAGCACCAGGTCCAGCTGCTTGGCGATGTGGGTGGCGTAGATGGGGTGGTCGCTGCGGGCCACGAAGATGTTGCCCTCGGCGGTGAGCGCGGCCAGATCGTCCTGCGCCGCCTGGTCCAGGCGTTCGCCCTGCTTCTTGTAGAGCTGGATCTGCGCCACGTCCTCCTTGAAGATGTACAGGTTGAGCGGCGGCCGGAACCTGGGGAAGCTGGCCAGGATGTCCGGGCTGATCTGGTAGAACTCCTCGTCCAGGTTGTCCACGATGCTGCTTTTCAGCGCGCTCATGCCCCTCTCCTGCCGGGTCGGCCCCTGACTGCCCCTGATGCGGTCGCCCACCCGTTTCTTTTTTTCCGCACTTTGTCAATCACCGGGCCGGATCATGCATGGTGCCGGAGTGTTTCACTTTCCGGAGCGCCATGGCGCGGCCCTGGCGGATTGCGCCCGGGCCATGCTCCAGGACCCTTCAACAGTGCCCGAAGCCGGCCTCTGCAAAAAAGTTCAACGATTCCTGCACTTGCAATACAGTG
>JAEXTU010000253.1 GCA_023453335.1 Pseudomonadota bacterium
CCGCAAGGCCGCGCTGCGCAGCGCGGAAATGGTCCTGGCCGCGGGCCTGGCCTGCCGGGTGGTGGACCTGCCCGACGGCGAGGATGTGGACAGCCTGCTGCAAAAGCAGGGGGCGGACGCGTTCAAGGCCTGCTCGGACGGGGCCCGGGAGGGCCTGGACTACTGCCTGGACGCGGTGCGCAAGAGCTTCGCGCCCAAGGACATGGTCGACTGGGCCGGGAAGTTCCTCAAGGGCTTCGACCGGCCCGAGGTGGTGGCCGCCTACATCCCCCGTCTGGCCGGGGGCTTGGGCATGTCCGAGGTGGAGTTCCGCAAGCACCTCAAGCTGGGCCAGGAGGCCACGGTAGCTGCCCCGGCCGGTCCGGCCATGGGCACGGACACCGCCCAGAGCCGGCGGCTGGCCTTTGACCGCTGGGTGCTGCGTTTTGCGGCGCGCCACCCTGAGCATGTGCCGCTCCTGGCCGATAAGGGAGTGCGGGAGGTCCTGTCCACGGACCGGGCCTTGGCCCTCTGGGACCGCCTGGCGAAGTACCCGGAGGAGGAGCTTCTGTCCGTGCTGGACGAGCAGCAGAAACGGTTCTACATCCAGAGCCGCATGGAGGAGCCGGACGAGCCGGCCGACGTGCAGCGCCAACTGGACGAGATTGTCAAGGATTCCGGAGAGAAACGGCAGCGGATGTGGGAAGAGGCCGGGATATCGGCCGTGCGCAATGCTGCCGGTGCGGAAGGCATCGAGGCCCTGAAGAAGATGCAAGCGCTGTTAAGCGGGAGGGCAGATGAGTAACATCAAGGAAATTCAGCAGATCAAGACCCTGATCGCCCAGGGCAAGAAAAAGGGCTTCCTGACCTTCGACGAGGTCAACAAGGCCCTGCCGGCGGAGATCAACAAGCCCGAGCAGATCGAGGAGATCATCGGGGTCTTCGACCAGCTCAACATCGCCATCGTGGACACCGAGAAGGATGCCAAGGGCATGGATCTCATGTCCTCGGAGGGCGACGAGGAAACCGCCGAGGCCCCGGTGGCCGACCTGGAGCTCATCGAGACCGAGGACTCGGCGGACTACGCCTCGCGCAGCACCGACCCGGTGCGCATGTACCTGCGCGAGATGGGCGCGGTGCCGCTCTTGGACCGCGAAGGCGAGGTCTACATCGCCAAGAAGATCGAGAACGGCGAGATGGAGGTGCTCTTCGCCCTGGTGGAGGTGCCGGTGGCCATCGAGGAGCTCATCCTGGTGGGCGACGACCTCAAGCAGGGCCGCATCAAGCTCAAGGACGTGGTCAAGACCATCGAGGAGGACGATCCCAGCGAGGACGAGATGAACCAGCGGCAGCGGGTCATCTTTCTGCTCGACGAGATCAAGTCCATCTACCGGAAAAAGAAGAAGATCTACGGCAAGCTGGACCAGTGCGCCACTCTGGAGCGCGGGGTGGCCGGGGTGCAGGGGGAGGTGCTGGGCTTCAAGGACGAGGTGGTGCGCCGGCTGCGCGACATCAAGCTGGAGAAGACCCTCATCGACCAGATCATCGAGACCGTGGAGGACTACGTGCGGCAGATGCACAACTGCCAGCGCGACCTTTCGGCCTACATCCTGGCCACCGGCCTGCCCCAGGCCGAGATAAAGAGCATCTTCAAGCAGATCGACAACCGGGAGATCAACCCGGTCCTGGCCGCGGACAAGCTCTCCATGACCGTGGAGGAGGTCTTCTCCTTCAAGGAGATGCTGGCCGGCAAGATGGAGATCCTGGTGCGCCTCCAGGAGAAGTGCTGCCACGAGGTGGACGACCTGGAGGAGGTGCTCTGGCGCATCAAGCGCGGGTCGGACGCCGCCTCCCGGGCCAAGCAGGAGCTCATCCGGGCCAACCTGCGCCTGGTGGTGTCCATCGCCAAGAAGTACACCAACCGCGGCCTGCAGTTCCTGGACCTGATCCAGGAGGGCAACATCGGCCTCATGAAGGCCGTGGACAAGTTCGAGTACCAGCGCGGGTACAAGTTCTCCACCTACGCCACCTGGTGGATCCGCCAGGCCATCACCCGCGCCATCGCGGACCAGGCCCGGACCATCCGCATCCCGGTGCACATGATCGAGACCATCAACAAGCTCATCCGCACCTCCCGCTACCTGGTGCAGGAGCTCGGCCGCGACCCAACCCCCGAGGAGATCGCCGAGCGCATGGACTACCCCCTGGAGAAGGTCAAGAAGGTCCTCAAGATCGCCAAGGAGCCCATCTCCCTGGAGACCCCCATCGGCGACGAGGAGGACTCCAGCCTGGGCGATTTCATCGAGGACAAGAAGGCCACGGCCCCGGCCGAGGAGGTGGTGAACACCAAGCTGGGCGAGCAGATCGCCCGGGTGCTCTCGGACCTCACCCCGCGCGAGGAGCAGGTCCTGCGCAAGCGCTTCGGCATCGGCGAGAAGAGCGACCACACCCTGGAAGAGGTGGGCAAGCTCTTCAACGTCACCCGCGAGCGCATCCGGCAGATCGAGGCCAAGGCCCTGCGCAAGCTGCGCCATCCCGTGCGTTCCCAGTTGCTGCGCTCCTACTACGAGAGCTAGGCGATCCCCCATACACACCAATCAAAGCGGCCCGGAGGCGGGTGTTCCGCCCTTCGGGCCGCTTGCATTCTAAGGAGAAGTACAATGGAAGCTGACGACAAGGCCCTGGCCGAGATGGACCGCGGCGAACTGCTGGAGGCCCTTTACGGCGGGCTCTACACCGTGCTGGTCGAGGACGAGGAGTACGAGGACCTGGGCCAGGTGGTGTTCGCCATCGGGCTCAAGCACTACATCGAGACCAAGCTGGAGAAGCTCTCCGACGAGGAGATCCGCGGCCTGTTCGACAATGCCGAGGCCCTCATGCAGGGCATCCTCGAGTTCGCCAACGAGAAGGGCGTGCTGGAGTTCGAGGAAGAAGGCGAGGGCGGCGAGGGCTGCGGCGAGGGTTGCGGCTGCGGGTGCAGCCATTAGAGCGTCTTGCCCCGGAGGGGCGTAGACGCTCTTATGCAGTGCGCTGGAATTGTCTTCAATTCCAGCTCCTGGTCTGGCTTCCAGACCGCACCGCGCGAGAACGTCTCTGCCCAGGGTTGACCTTTTGCCAGGACCAGGCGAGTTAGGTCCTGGAGCGCCCCTTCCCGGGACGTCCCGAAACTTCACGTAACACATGAAGAAATTCTGGATCATCCTGGCCGGGTTCGTGCTCCTGGCCCTGTTCGTCCTGGTCCTGCTCATTTTCTTCCCGCCCCCCCGGCACGGGGGCCAGGCGGGCAACGCCACAGCATCTTCCGGCAACGCCACCCTGGCCAGTCTCCTGGCCGGCAACGCCACTGCCAACACTGCCGCCGCAGGCAACGCCACCGCGCCGGCGGGCAACGCCCCCGCTCCCGCGGACAATGGCACGGCCGGCAACGCCACCGCCGGCCCGCCCCCGGTCCCCCACGACCTGGTGGCCGGGGCCTACCTGTCCCTGAGCACGGCCAACGCCACAGCTCGGGACCTGCGCGGCCAGGGTCTCACCCCGACCCTGTTCACCCGGCCCGACGCCGCGGGCGCGGTCTGGTGGGAGGTGCATCTGGGCCGGTTCCCGGACCTGGCCGTGGCCGAGGCCGAGGCCGCCCGCCTGGGCCGGGACAAGAAGGTCTGGGCCCGGCCCCGGCCGGTGGACCCGGCGGCCAAGCCGGTGGTCGCGGCCAAGGGGCCGGCCACGGTGTTCCTGGTGAGCGCCGGGGAGTACCTGACCCGGCACGCGGCGGACGAGCGGGCCAAGGAACTCACCGCCCAAGGCTTCGAGCCCTGCGTGGTGCGCGGGGCCGGGGAAGGGGAGGTGCAGTGGTACGCGGTGTCCGTGGGCCAGGCCAAGACCGAGGCCGAGGCCGCGGCCATTTCCCGGACGCTGGCGGCCAAGACCGGACTGCCCGGCCGGGTGACGGCCGAGGAGACCGCCTCCCTGGCCGGGCGCAAGCTCTGCGAATAGTCCGGATTACTTGTTCTTTTCCAGTTCCTGGAGCATGCTCTTGAGGGGCACCCCGTCCGGGGACAGGGCGTTGGGGTCGATGGCCAGCACTTCCTTCCAGGCGGCAATGGCCCCGGCCCGGTCGTTCAGGTCGTGGAAGAGCACCACGCCCTTGTTGAAGCGGGCGTTGCGGTGCTTGGGGTCCAGGGCCCGGGCCTGGTCAAAGGACTCCACCGCCTCCGGGAACCGGCCCAAGCGGCGGTACATGATGCCCAGGTCGGTCCACACGTCCGCGCTCTTGGGGTCCAGGGCCAGGGCGCGGCGGTAGGCGTCCACCGCCGGGGCGGGCTGATCCGCGTCGAAATAGGCGTTGCCCAGGTCGGTCCAGGCCGCGACGCTGTCCGGGTTGGCCTCGGCCCGGGCCTTGATCCCGGGGATGCGGGTGGCGGCCTGGTCCGAGGCCGTGACCGCGGGCGAGGCGGCAGGGGCGGCGGGCGCTCCCTGCTGCACCACCACGGGCGGGGCCTGGAGCACCGAGAACTGCAGGCCGATGAAGATGCCGACGGCCAGGGCCGCGGCCGTGGAAACGGCCAGGACCGTGCCGGAAAAACCTTTTGGCTGCTCGGGGGCGCGACGGGCCATGAATCCTCCTCGGGAAATGTCGTCCGGGCAATCTAGTACAAACCACCCCGCCTGGCTACGGTCGGGGGCCGGCCCGGGTCGCAGTCCGGCCCAGGCGCGCCTTCTGGTCGGGGGCGCGCTCCTCCTGGCCGCTTGTATCCTCGTAATATGCTCGGGTAGTGCTGTCCAGGCCCGACCCCAGGCCGTCCGCGCCGTCCGGGTGGTGGACGGCGACACCCTGTGGCTGGAGGGCGGGGGCAAGGTCCGCCTGGCGGGCATCGACGCCCCGGAGCTGGGGCACGAGGCGGACGGCAGCGTGGACCAGTACTATGCGGCCGAGGCCAAGGCCCTGCTGGCATCCCTGATCCAGGGCCGGGACCTGCGGGTGGAGTCCCTGGGCCGGGACGACTACGGCCGGGTCCTGGGCCTGGTCTGGGCAGGGGACGTCCTGGTCAACGAGGTGATGCTGGAGCAGGGCGCGGCCTTCTATCTCTACTTTCCGGATCGGCCCGCGGGCCTGGACGCGCGGCTGCTGGCCGCCCAGGTGCGGGCCATGGACGCGGGCCAGGGCTTCTGGCCCCGCATCGCGGACCTGCCCGCGGCCCACAAGCCCTGGGTGGGCAACGCCCGCAGCGGCCGGGCCTTTCCCGCAAACTCCCCGGAGGCCCGGCGCATCGGCAGAGGGCACCGCATACCGTTCCCCACGTTGACAGACGCCATGCGCAAAGGCTACGCCCCGGCGAGGCAATTGACGCCCTGGCCGGCGGCCGGGGACTGAGTTTCCGCACCTGTCCAAGGGGGGACCATGTCCGACGACACCAAGATCTTCCTGCCCGAGAGCGAGCTGCCCACGGCCTGGTACAACGTGCTGCCCGACCTGCCCACGCCGCTGCCACCGCCGCTGGACCCGCGCACCCTGCAGCCGGTGTCCCCGGACATGCTGGCCGCCATCTTTCCGCCCGCGCTCATCGCGCAGGAAATGTCCCCGGAGCGCTGGATCCCGATCCCGGACGAGGTGCGGGAGATCTACAAGCTCTGGCGGCCCTCGCCCCTGGTGCGCGCCCGCCGGCTGGAAAAGGCCCTGGGCACCAAGGCCCGCATCTACTACAAGAACGAGTCGGTCTCCCCGGCCGGGTCGCACAAGCCCAACACCTCGGTGCCCCAGGCCTACTACAACAAGGTGGCCGGCACCAAGCGGCTGGCCACCGAGACCGGGGCCGGGCAGTGGGGCACGGCCCTGTCCTTCGCCTGCCAGATGTTCGGCATGGCCTGCACGGTTTACATGGTGCGGGTCAGCTACGACGCCAAGCCCTACCGGGGCATCCTCATCCGCTCCTACGGGGCCGAGGTCTTCCCCTCGCCCTCGGACAAGACCCAGTCCGGCCGCGCGGCCCTGGCCGAGAACCCGGGCAATCCCGGCTCCCTGGGCCTGGCCATCTCCGAGGCGGTGGAGGACGCCGCCACCCACGGCGACACCAACTACGCCCTGGGCAGCGTGCTCAACCACGTGATTCTGCACCAGACCGTCACCGGCCTGGAGACCAAGAAGCAGTTGGCCCTCATCGGCGAGGAGCCGGACGTGCTCATCGGCTGCGTGGGCGGCGGCAGCAACTTCGGCGGCCTGGTCTGCCCCTTCGTGCCGGACAAGCTGGCCGGGTCCAAGGTGCGCCTTCTGGCCGCCGAGCCCCAGGCCTGCCCGACGCTCACCCGGGGCGAGTACCGCTACGACTTCGGCGACGTGGCCGGCCTGACCCCGCTGCTCAAGATGCACACCCTGGGGCACGGGTTCTACCCTCCGCCCATCCACGCCGGCGGTCTGCGCTACCACGGCGACGCACCCATTGTCTGCTCCCTGGCCAAGGACAGGCTGGTGGAGGCCCGGGCCTACTTCCAGAAGGACGTGTTCGAGGCCGGCCGCATCTTCCTGCAGAGCGAGGGCTTCCTGCCCGCGCCCGAAACCACCCACGCCATTGCCGCGGCCATCGAGGAGGCCAAGGATGCGCCCGCGGGCAAGGTCATCGTGTTCCTGTACTCGGGCCACGGCATGCTCGACCTGGCCGCCTACGACGCCTATCTCCAGGGAAAGCTGGAGAATTACGCCTATCCCGACGCCGAGATCAGGAAGGCCCTGGAGGCCTGCCCCAAGGTGGAGGGTTTCTAGCAGGGGGGCGGCCCAGGACGTCCGGTCCCGGGCCGCGTTCCGGCGTTGACTCGGCACCTTGATTGCCGTAACTTTTCGTCTCTTTTTGGGGAGCAAATCCCCTGTGAAAACCTGACGGATTGCAAGGGAGCATCATGGACTACCTGAAGACCTTGCCGGGCGACGATGTCCGGCAGATCATGTGGCGCTTTGCCGACCGGTTCGACCTTCAGATGGCCGTGCAGTCGGCCCGCTCCATCGCCCGCGGGGTGGTGGCCCGGATGGTGGCCGACGGCGTGCGCAACACCCACGACTGGAACGACCGCAAGGCCGAGCTGCTCAAGGCCTTTGACGATTCCGGCCTGACCTCCATCTACATGGACCCCTGCCACGGCGGATTCATCGAGGGCCCCAAGAATCTGGCCCTCTCCCTGGTGGCTTTCGAGCTGGCCTGGGTGGACGGCGGCGCGGCCACCTCCTCCCTGGCCAACTGCCTAGGCCTGGCCCCCATCCACGAAAAGGGCACCCCGGAGCAGCGCGAGACCTACATGGGCGCGTGCTCGCCCTCGGCCTGCGCCACCGGCGCGCCCAAGCACGCGGCCTTCGCCCTCACCGAGCCCCTGCCCTTCGTGGGTGTGGACACCGGCATCCTGGCCGGCAAGCTGCGCATCGCCGAGTGGGAGGAGGGCAAGGAGCCCGTGCTCCTGGTGGAGAAGCGCGGCCGGTTCATCACCGGCATGGACTTCGCCAACATCGTCACCGCGGCGGTGGACACCGACGACCCCCGCATCAAATCCTCCTGCATGGTCATCCTGGAGGAGACCGACCCCGGGGTCTTTGACCGCGGCGCGCCCACCAAGAAGCTGGTGCACCAGCTCTCCTCCACCCGTGACCCGGTGTTCAGCCTGAGGATTCCCGCCTCCCGCATCATCGGCGGCTACACCGTGCAGGACGGCGCCATTGTTCCCAACTACAGCCACGCCGAGATCATCGGCGCGGTGTTCCACCGCACCCGCATCCCGGTGGGGCTCATGTCCTCGGCCAAGCTGCTCTCGGCCGTGGAGCCCATCATCCGCTACCACCGCCAGCGCTTCCGCGGCGGCAAGGCCGAGCCCGGCACCCCGCGCTACGACCAGGGCATCCAGATGAACGAGGACGCCATGCTCCGCCTGGCCGACCTGTGGGCCGTGGGCGAGGCCGCCTCCTCCCTGGGCTTTGCCGCGGCGCGGCTGGCCGACCGCTTCGACCCCATCGAGCGGGAAAAGGACAGCCTGTTCGAGGCCCAGGGCGTCACCGGCCCGCGCAAGCAGATGGCCGAGCTCAAGAAGGTGGCGGACCGCACCGTCGAGTACCTGGACCTGGCCGCCGCGCCCGCGTCCAACCCCGCACGCCTGGATGAGCTCGCCGCCGACACCCTGGTGCAGTACTCCTGGATGGACGCCCTGGCGGGCGTGCTCATCCCGGCCTGCAAGCTGTGGAACACCGGCTTCGGCGCCACCGCCATGCGCGAGGCCGTGAGCCTGGTGGGCGGCTACGGCATCACCGAGGACTGCCCGGGCTTCCTGTGCCAGAAGTGGTCCGACGCCCAGTTGGAGGCCACCTACGAGGGCCCCGAGGTGGTGCAGCGCCGCCACCTGGGCATCACCATGACCAACCCCCTGTTCCTGCACCAGATGGGCCTGTGGGCCAAGGACTTGGACGCCCAGGCCGCGGCCGACCCGGCCGCTGGCGTGTGTAGCCTGGCCGCGGCCATCCGGCTGTGGACCTGGACCCTGGACTACCTCCAGAAGGCCAATGACCCCGAGGGCCGCAAGCTGTACCATCCCAAGCGCCAGGGCGTGACCTTCCCCCTGGCCGACGCCCTGTGCTGGATCCTGGGCGCGTACCTGTTCGTGCAGGACGTGGCCGAGCTCAAGGCCAAGGGCCCCGAGAATCCGGTGGTGGACGACGGCCTGCCCGGCCTGTCCGCCTTCTACACCGATCTGGCCCACATGCAGTGCGCCCGGGCCGCGGCCGAGGTTGCCAGGGTCTGCGCCGAGTTGGTCTTCGGCTACATCGCCCATGCCGACTGCACCGGCGGGACCTGCGGCATCGGCACGGCCCACGCCGCGCCCGAGGCCCTGGCGGAGTTCGCCGCGCTGCGCTCTTCCCTGGACGCCTGCCTGGCCGGCGCGCGCCTGGCCAAGGACCGGGCGGCCTCGCACCTGTCCCAGGTCATGATCCCCGAGGCCCTGGACTATCCGCTGTAATATCGAGAAAACATTCTCGTTTTCTTGAAAAATTCTCCGGTCCCCGGGGCGCGGCAGCGCCCCCGGGGCCGGCTCCCGGGAGCCACACCACATGAGCACGGAGAACG
>JAEXTU010000268.1 GCA_023453335.1 Pseudomonadota bacterium
GACCTGGCCTGCGCCGACCTGGTGCTCTCCCTGGAGAAGGGGAGGGTGGGGTCCTTCGGTCCGGCCGCGGAGTGCGCCCTGCCCGGGGCGGCCAACGGGGGCGCGGCGTGATCCGGGCCACCCTGGCCATCGCCCGCAAGGACCTGCGCCTGGTCCTGGCCGGCGGCGTCGGGCTGGCCCAGCCCGTGCTGCTTGGCCTGCTCCTGGTCTTCGTGTTCAGCCTGGCCCGGCCGGCCGGCGAGCTGGTGCCGCCCCAGGCCGCGGCCGGGGTGTTCTGGCTGGCCAGCCTCTTCGCCATGGTGCTCATCTTCAACACCCTGTACGCGCTGGAGGAGGCCCACGGCGCGCGCACCGGCCTGCTGCTGGCCCCCATCGCCCCCCAGGCGGTGTGGCTGGGCAAGGGCCTGGCCGGGGGGCTCCTGCTCCTGGCCGCCCAGGCGGTGTTCCTGCCCGCGGCCGCGGTGTTCCTGGGCCAGGATTTCCACGGGGGGGCCGGCCTGGCGCTGCTGGCGCTGCTGGCCGGGGACCTGGGGGTGTGCGTGCTGGGCTCCCTGCTGGGCGCCCTGGCCCAGGGCCAGGCCGCCCGGGAGTCCCTGCTCACGGTGGTGCTCTTCCCGCTCCTGGTGCCCCTGCTCCTGGCCGGGGTCCGGCTGGGCGGGCTCTGGTTCGAGGGGACCCTGGACTGGGAGGCCGCGGCCTCCTGGCTGGGCCTGGCCGGGGCCTTCGATGCGGTCTTCGCGGCCGCGGCCTTGATTCTCTTCCCGTATGTGTATAGCGGGGAGGACTAAGCTATGGGTGGTCGCATGAACGAAATCAAGCCCGCTGCGGGCTGGATCGCGCCGATGGCGGTGGGGGCCGGGCTGTCCCTGGCCGCGGCGCAGTGGTTCATCTTCGTGTATGCCCCGGTGGAAGCCAGCATGGGCGTGGTGCAGAAGATCTTCTACCCGCACCTGGGCCTGGCCTGGTGGGGCATGTTCTCCTTCTTCGCCGTGTTCGTGGCCGGGGCCATGTACCTGTGGAAGCGCGAGGCGCGCTTCGACCGGCTGGCCGGGGCCGCGGCCGAGGTGGGGGTGCTCTTCGCCTCCCTGGCCCTCATCTGCGGCTCGCTGTGGGCGCGGCCCATCTGGAACGTGTGGTGGACCTGGGACCCGCGCCTGACCACCACGCTCATCATGTGCTTCATCTATGCGGCCTACCTCATCCTGCGCTCCTCGGGCCTGGGCCGGGAGCGCCGCGCCCTGGTCTGCGCGGTGGTGGGCGTGGCCGCCTTCCTGGACGTGCCCCTGGTCTTCATCTCCGCCCGCATGTGGCGCAGCATCCACCCCGCGGTGTTCAAGCGGGAGGGCGCAGGTTTGGAGCCGGAGATGCTGGCCGCGCTGTTCGTGACCCTCTTCGCCTTCGGCCTGCTCTGGCTCTGCCTGGTGGCCCTGCGCGCCCGGCAGATCGCCGCGGCCGAGCGGGCCTCGGCCCTGGCCGCCGGGCGCATCGGCATCTGAGGGGCGAAGCCGGAGCAGTATTTTGCGAAACATCCGAGGATGTTTTGCGCATCGGACTGTAAGGAGCTGATTGATATGGACAACACCGGATACCTCCTGGCCGCCAACGTGGTCATCTGGCTGGGCATCTGCGGTTACCTGCTCTTCCTGGCCGGCCGCCAGAGGCAGATCGAGCTGCGCCTGCGGCGCATGGAGGCCCTGGATGGCCGCGATTAAGCCCGGTCCCCTGGGCAACAAGCCCCTGCTCCTGGTGCTGGGCGCGGGCCTGGTGCTCATGCTGGCGGCCTCGGCCGCCTGGCGGCTCACCCACCCCTCCCTGACCATCCCCAACGAGCGGGCGGCCAAGGCGCACGGCGACTCGGAAGCCCCGGCCGGCATGCCCGGCGGCATGGGGGGCATGGGCGACATGGGCCAGCTCATGAACCGCGCCGCGGCCAACCCCCGCGACGTGGAGGCCCTGGCCGGCATCGCCGAGCGGCTGCTCATGATGAACGCCCCGGACAAGGCCATGGTCTTCGTGGACCGGGCCCTGGCCGAGCGGCCCGCGGACGCCCACCTGCTGGACATGAAGGCCGTGGCCCTGGCCGGCATGGGCCGCGAGGCCGAGGCCGAGGACTACCTGAAGATGGCCCTGGCCAAGGAGCCGGACAACCCCCAGGTCGGCTTCCACCTAGGCATGCTGCTCAAGTACTACCTGAACCGGCAGGAGGAGGCCGCAGCCCAGTTCCGCCGGGTGCGCGACCTGGCCTCCGCGCCCCAGGAACTGCGCGACCAGGCGAGCGAGGAGCTCGCCACCCCCGCGCCCCCGGCCGAGCCCGCCAAGCCCGCCCCGGCAAAACCCTGAGGCGTTGCCGGGATTGACCCGGGCGAGTTGGCCCGCCCACCCTCGCCAATTTGACACCCGGGGGGCTTCGTGGCATGTGACGCCTTTGCGGCAAATGCCCTGCATCAGCCTTCAAAAATGTTTGCACAGCGGCCGGTTGGCCGCATCCAGAGCGAATTGGGATTTTGCCTACATCACCTGAAAACTGTGGAGGAAGGACCATGAAATCCGGTTGGTGCAAGATCGCGCTCGCCACCATGCTTTTCTGCCTGCTGGCCTCGCCGGCCCTGGCCGCTGACCCGGCCATCGCCATCGCCGCTCCCCTGACCGGCCCTGCCGCGGCCTACGGCGACAACGTCAAGGCCGGCGTGGACATGAAGGTCGCCGAGGTGAACGCCAAGGGCGGCAAGAAGTTCAAGGTCGAGTACTTCGACGAGCTGTGCGATCCCAAGGAAGCCGCCACCGTGGCTCCCAAGATCGTGCGCGACAAGAACATCATCGGCATCGTGGGCCACGTGTGCTCCTCCGCCCACCTGGCCGCCCTGCCCACCTACGTGCGCAGCGGCGTGGCCGCCATCTCCGCTACCGCCACCAACGTGGCCATCTCCGCCCAGAACAAGGACAAGGCCGGCAAGGCCTGGTCCTTCCGCGACGTGTACCGTGACGACTTCCAGGGCAAGTTCCTGGCCCGCTACGCCAAGGAGGCCCTGGGCCTGGCCAAGGTGGCGGTGTTCTACGAGAACAACGACTACGGCATCGGCCTGAAGGACGCCTTCGTGGGCGAGGCCAAGAAGATCGGCCTGGAGGTCGTGGGCGAAGAGGCCTACGTGAAGGGCGCCGCCGACTTCACCCCGCAGCTGACCAAGCTGAAGGCCGCCGGCCCCCAGGGCATCTTCCTGTCCGGCTACTATCCGGAAGGCGCGCTCATCGCCACCCAGGCCAAGAAGGTCGGCCTGGACGTGGTGAAGTTCGGCGCGGACGGCTTTGACAACGCCGACTACATCAAGCTCGCTGGCGACGCCGCCGAGAACACCTACCTGTCCACCCCCTTCATCGCCTCCGAGGCCGGCCCCGAGGCCAAGGCCTTCGTGGACGCCTTCAAGGCCAAGTACAACCGCGACGTGGACTACATGAGCGCCAACGCCTACGACGCCGCCGGCATCCTCATCGAGGCCGTGAACAAGGTCGGCGCCGACCGCGCCAAGGTCCGCGACTTCCTGGCCGCCATGAACACCCCGGAGAAGGGCTACAAGGGCATCACCGGCGTGACCTACTTCGACGAGCACGGCGACGCCCAGAAGCCCGCCTTCGTGAAGATGGTGCAGAGCGGAGCCTTTGTCACCGCGCCCAAGCAGCTGAAGTAGCCGGGCACGGCGAAGAGCCAAGAAAACAGGCTGGACGAACGCTCCAGCCTGTTTCATTTGGAGAAACACGGGGCCCGGCCTTGCCGGGCCGGGCCCCATCCTCGCGGAGATACTGCGTTGTTCGTACAGCAACTGGTCAACGGCCTGACCCTGGGGGTCATCTACGCCCTCATCGCCGTGGGCTACACCATGGTCTACGGGGTCATCGAGCTCATCAACTTCGCCCACGGCGAGGTCTACATGCTCGGGGCCTTCTTCTGCGTGACCTTCATCACCGCGCTGGGCATGCCCTTCTACCTGGCCATGGTGGCGGCCATGCTCTGTTGCGCGCTGCTGGGCATCCTCCTGGACGTGGTGGCCTACCGGCCCCTGCGCAACGCCCCGCGCCTGGCCGCGCTCATCACCGCCATCGGCATGTCCATCTTCCTGCAGAACCTGGCCATGATCGTCTGGGGCAGCCGGGCGAAACCCTTCGTGCAAGAGGCGGAGCCCGCCTACCTGGCCCAGACCGCGCTGCACTTCGGCGAGGTCTACCTCACCTGGCTGCAGGTCTTCATCTTCGCCGTGGCCCTGGCCATGATGCTCGGCCTCTACCTGGTCATCAACAAGACCAAGATCGGGACGGCCATGCGCGCCCTGGCCCAGAACAAGACCGCGGCCGCGCTCATGGGCATCAACGTGAATTTCGTCATCTCCTTCACCTTCGCCCTGGGCTCGGCCATGGGCGCGGTGGCGGGGGTGCTGGTGTCGGTCTACTACAACACCCTGTACCCCACCATGGGCTACACCGCGGGGGTCAAGGCCTTCGCCTCCGCGGTGCTGGGCGGCATCGGCTCGGTGCCCGGGGCCATGCTGGGCGGGGTGGTTCTGGGCGTGGCCGAGGCTCTGGGCGCGGGCTACGTCTCCTCCCTGTACCGGGACGGCGTGGCCTACGCGGTGCTCATCGCGGTCATCGTGTTCAGGCCCTCGGGCATCGTGGGCCGGGCCGTGGTGGACAAGGCCTAGGGGGACGCAGATGAAAGCCACGCTCAAACCCCTGGCCTGGGTCCTGGCCGCCGCCGGCCTCGTCTACCCCATGCTGCCGTTCGCCAACGACTATTTCCTGCACGTGGTCACCCTGGTCATGGTCTACATGGTCCTGTCCATGGGCCTGAACATCCTGCCCGGGTTCTGCGGGCTCCTGGACCTGGGCTACGTGGGCTTCTACGGCATCGGGGCCTACACCTCGGGCCTGCTCACCATCCACTACGGCCTGCCCTTCTGGGTCATCGTGCCTCTGGCCTGCGTCAACGGCGCGCTGTGGGGCGTGCTCCTGGGCGTGCCCACCCTGCGCCTGGTGGGCGACTACTTCGCCATCGTGACCTTCGGGTTCGCGGAGCTGGTGGTGCTCTTCCTGACCAACGAGATCTGGCTCACCCGCGGCCCCCTGGGCCTGCCCGGCATCGACCCGGTGAGCTTCGACCTGACCTGGCTGAACCCCGACTGGTCCTACGAGTTGGTGGGCGAGGTGCCCTATTTCTACCTGGCAGTGCTCATGGTGCTCTTCGTGTGGGCTGTCATGCGCCGCATGGAGGACTCCCGCCTGGGTCGGGCCTGGTTCGCCATCCGCGAGGACACCCTGGCCGCGGCCTCCTGCGGGGTGAACATCCTGGCCTACAAGGTGGTGGCCTTCGCCATTTCCGCGGGCATCGGGGCCCTGGCCGGGGCCTTCTACGCCCGCTGGACCCTGTTCCTGTCCCCGGACATGTTCAAGTTCTGGGAGTCGTTCCTGATCCTGTGCATGGTGGTGCTGGGCGGCCTGGGCAACATCGCCGGGGCCCTGGTGGGAGCTGTGGTGCTCATCGTGCTCGGCGAGGGCCTGCGCGAGATCCTGCCCATCCTGGGCCTGGCCCCGGAGACCCGCTTCCTGGCCTACGGCCTGATCATGGTCCTCATCATGCGCTTCAAGCCGGCCGGCTTCTTCCCGGCCATCGCCACCGCCTCGGCCAAGAATCCCCTCATCAAGGACCTGAAGAAGCGCCTGGAGGGAGCCGCCGCTGCCGAGGCAACTGGAGAGAAGAGTGGAACCGCTGCTTAAGGTCGACGGCGTCAGCAAGCGCTTCGGCGGGCTCATGGCCCTGGCCGACGTGAGCTTCGAGGTCC
This sequence comes from Pseudomonadota bacterium, assembly GCA_023453335.1. Taxonomy (GTDB): domain Bacteria; phylum Desulfobacterota; class Desulfovibrionia; order Desulfovibrionales; family Desulfovibrionaceae; genus UBA6814. The sequence continues at coordinate 5,826 of JAEXTU010000268.1, forward strand.
GCCCCGGCGAGATCCTGGGGCTGATCGGTCCCAACGGCGCGGGCAAGACCACCATGTTCAACTGCATCGCCGGGGTGTACAAGCCCACCTCGGGCGACATCACCTTCGCGGGCCAAAGCGGCGTGGTGCGCACCAACGGGCTCAAGCCCGAGAAGATGACCGAACTGGGCATCGCCCGCACCTTCCAGAACATCCGCCTGTTCGGCGCGCTCTCGGTGCTCGACAACGTGCGGGTGGCCCGCCACTGCCGCACCTCGGCCAACTTCTTCGGCGCGGTGCTGCGCACCAGGGGCCAGCGCGCGGAGGAGAAGGCCATCATTGAGGAGTCCATGCGCTGGCTCGACTTCGTGGGCCTGGGCAAGCACGCCCTGGACGGGGCCACCTCCCTGGCCTACGGCAACCAGCGCCGCCTGGAGATCGCCCGGGCCCTGGCCACCGGTCCCAAGCTCATCATGCTCGACGAGCCCGCCGCGGGCATGAACCCCCGCGAAACCCGCCGCCTGGTGGACCTCATCCACGCCATCCTGGACGCCGGCATCACCGTGGTGCTCATCGAGCACGACATGAAGCTGGTCATGCACATCTGCCAGCGCCTGGTGGTCCTGGACCACGGCATCCTCATCGCCGAGGGCAGGCCCGAGGAGGTCCGCGCCAACCCGCAGGTCATCGAGGCCTACCTCGGCCGGGGGGCGGCCCATGCTTAAGCTGGACAACGTCCACGCCTACTACGGCAGCATCCACGCCCTCAAGGGCGTGTGCCTCACCGTGGAGAAGGGCGAGATCGTCACCCTCATCGGGGCCAACGGCGCGGGCAAGTCCACCACCCTCATGGCCGTGAGCGCGGTGGCGCCGGTGCGCCGCGGTTCCATCACCTTCGAGGGCCAGGACATCACCAAGCTGTCCAGCAACAAGGTGGTGGAGCTGGGCGTGGTCCAGGTGCCCGAGGGCCGCATGATCTTCCCCGGCCTCACCGTGCAGGAGAACCTGCTCATGGGCTCCTACCTGCGCACGGACAAGGACGGGGTGCGCCGCGACGAGGACAAGGTCTTCTCGCTCTTCCCGGTGCTCTCCGAGCGCCGCCGCCAGGCCGGCGGCACCCTGTCCGGCGGCGAGCAGCAGATGCTGGCCATCGGCCGCGCCCTCATGGCCCGGCCCCGGCTGCTCCTCCTGGACGAGCCCTCCCTGGGCCTGGCCCCCATTGTGGTGGAGAACATCTTTGAGGTAATACAGGAGATCAACGCGGCCGGAACCACGGTCATGCTCGTGGAGCAGAACGCCCAGATGGCCCTGTCCATCGCCCACCGCGGCTACGTGCTGGCCACCGGCGAGGTCATCATGCAGGGCACGGCCAGGGAGCTCCTCGACGATCCCAAGGTGCGCAAGGCCTATCTGGGCGAAGACTAGGTTTTTTCCACAACCTTCCGGAGACCATCATGGACCAGAAAGTACAGGGCCTCGGCCTGACCTTTGACGACATCCTGCTTCTGCCCAGCTATTCCGAGGTCCTGCCCGACCAGGTGGACGTGTCCTCCTGGCTGACCCCGGACCTCAGGCTCAACATCCCCCTGGTCAGCGCGGCCATGGACACGGTCACCGAGTCCGAGATGGCGGTGGCCCTGGCCCGGGCCGGCGGGGCCGGGGTGGTCCACAAGAACTGCCCCATCGACCGCCAGCGCCTGGAGGTGGAGAAGGTCAAGAAGTCCGAGAGCGGGATGATCATCGATCCCGTGACCATCGGCCCCGACCTCACCGTGGGCCAGGCCCTGGAGGTCATGAACCAGTATCGCATCTCCGGCCTCCCGGTGGTCAAGGACGACCGGTTGGTGGGCATCCTCACCAACCGCGACGTGCGCTTCGTCACCGACATGGGAACCCTGGTGGCCGAGGTCATGACCAGCGACAACCTGGTCACGGTCCCGGTGGGCACCACCCTGGAGCAGGCCAAGCACCACCTGCACGAGAACCGCATCGAGAAGCTCCTGGTGGTGGACGACAAGAACAAGCTCAAGGGCCTCATCACCATCACGGACATCGAGAAGATCCGCAAGTACCCGGATTCCTGCAAGGACGAACTGGGCCGGCTGAGGGTGGGCGCGGCGGTGGGCGTGGGCGCGGACCGCGACGCCCGGGCCGAGGCGCTCTTGCGCGTCGGCGCGGACTTCCTGGTCCTGGACTCGGCGCACGGCCATTCCCGCAACATCCTGCGCTCCCTGGAGGCCCTGCGCGGGGCCTTCCCCAACGCCCGGCTCATCGGCGGCAACGTGGCCACCGAGGCCGGGGCCGAGGCCCTCATCAAGGCCGGCGCGGACGCGGTCAAGGTGGGCATCGGCCCGGGCTCCATCTGCACCACCCGCATCGTGGCCGGGGTGGGCGTGCCCCAGGTCACCGCCATCATGGAGGCCAAGAAGGCCTGCGCCCGCCACGGCAAGAAGCTCATCGCCGACGGCGGGGTCAAGTTCTCCGGCGACGTGGTCAAGGCCCTGGCCTCGGGCGGCGACACGGTGATGATGGGTTCCATGTTCGCGGGCACCGCCGAGAGCCCGGGCGAAACCATCCTGTACCAGGGCCGCACCTACAAGATCTACCGCGGCATGGGCTCCATCGACGCCATGCGCGAGGGCTCGGGCGACCGCTACTTCCAGGAGAAGAACGCCAAGAGCGAGAAGATCGAGAAGCCCGGCGAGAAGCAGACCTCCAAGCTGGTGCCTGAGGGTATCGTGGGCCGGGTGCCCTACAAGGGCGCGGTCACCGACACCATCTACCAGCTCATCGGCGGCCTGCGTTCGGGCATGGGCTACGTGGGCGCGGGCGACATCGCCGAGCTCCAGGAGAAGACCCGCTTCGTGCAGATATCCGCGGCCGGCCTGCGCGAGTCCCACGTGCACGACGTGATCATCACCAAGGAAGCCCCCAACTACCGGGTGGATTCCTACTAGGGGAACCGCCCCAAAAATCTGTTCTGTTTTTGGGGGAAACAGTGTAGCCGGTAACGGCCGGGTCGCTTCACGGCAACCCCGGCGCCACAGCCGGTTCGGAACACCGCCATGCAGCAGCTTCACAAGGTCCTCATCCTCGACTACGGGTCCCAGCTCACCCAGATGATCGCCCGCCGGGTGCGCGAGGCCGGGGTCTATTCCGAGATCCACCCCTGCACCATCCCCCTGGACAAGGTGCGGGAGATAGCGCCCCAGGCCATCATCCTCTCCGGCGGCCCGGCCTCGGTGCTGGGCCCCGAGTCCCCCACCATGGACCCGGCCCTGGCCGACCTGGGCCTGCCCATCCTGGGCATCTGCTATGGCATGCAGCTGTTGGCCCACGTGCTGGGCGGCAAGGTGCAGTCCTCGCAGGACCGGGAGTACGGCCGGGCGGAGATGGACATCACCGCGCCCGCCAGCCCCCTGTGGGCCGGCCTGGAGAAGAAGGAGAAGCGGGTGGTGTGGATGTCGCACGGCGACAACGTGCTGGCCCTGCCCCCCGGCTTCTCGGTCCTGGCCTCCACCCCCACCGTGGCCCACGCTGCCATGGCCAACCCGGAGCGCCGGATCTACGCGGTGCAGTTCCACCCCGAGGTGGCCCACACCGACGACGGCCACATCATGCTGCACAATTTCCTGTTCAAGGTGGCGGGACTCTCCCCCAACTGGACCATGTCCTCCTTCGTGGACGCGGTGGTGGACGAGGTACGCTCCCGGGTGGCCCCGGACGAGCAGGTGGTCTGCGGCCTGTCCGGCGGCATCGACTCCACGGTGGTGGCGGTGCTCCTGCACAGGGCCCTGGGCCACCGGCTGCACTGCATCTTCGTGGACAACGGCCTGTTGCGCATGAATGAGGGCGAGGAGGTGGTCGGCTACCTGCGCGAGCACTTCGATCTGAACCTCAACTACGTCCAGGCCCAGGAGCTCTTCCTCGGCCGCCTGGCCGGGGTCGAGGACCCGGAGAAGAAGCGCAAGATCATCGGCCACACCTTCATCGAGGTCTTCGAGAAGGAGGCCCAGGCCATCCCCAACGTGAAGTGGCTGGCCCAGGGCACCCTGTACCCGGACGTCATCGAGTCGGTGTCCTTCAAGGGCGGCCCCAGCGCGGTCATCAAGAGCCACCACAACGTGGGCGGCTTGCCCGAGAAGATGGACATGCGGCTCATCGAGCCCCTGCGCGAGCTGTTCAAGGACGAGGTGCGCAAGGTGGCGGTGGAGCTGGGCCTGCCCGATTTCATCATCTGGCGGCACCCCTTCCCGGGTCCGGGCTTGGCCATCCGGGTCATCGGCGAGATCACCGGCGAGCGCCTGGATATCCTGCGCCGCGCGGACAAGATCGTGCAGGCCGAACTGTTGGCCAGCGACTGGTACCGCAAGGTCTGGCAGGGCTTCGCCGTGCTGCTCCCCCTCAAGACCGTGGGGGTCATGGGCGACGACCGCACCTACGAGCACGTCATCGCCCTGCGGGTGGTGGACAGCCTGGACGCCATGACCGCGGACTGGTCCCGCCTGCCCACCGAGATCCTGGCCCGCATGTCGAACCGCATCATCAACGAGGTCAAGGGCGTCAACCGGGTGGTCTTCGACATCTCCTCCAAGCCGCCCAGCACCATCGAGTGGGAATAGCGGACAACCGTCCCCGGAGCACACCAGAATGTTCGGCATCGGAAGCATGGAACTCGTGGTCATCCTCATCGTGGCCATGATCGTCCTCGGACCCAGCAAGCTGCCCCACATCGCCCGCAGCGTGGGCAAGGCCTTCGGCGAGTTCAAGAAGGCCAGCAACGACCTGAAGCGCACCATCGACCACGAGGTCGACCGCATCGAGCGCGACGAGAAGACCAAGAAGGCCAAGGCCGAGCTGCTCACCGAGGCCGCCCCGGCTCCCAAGGCCCCGGTCTCCGACGAGGTTTCCACCCCGCCCGCCGCGCCCAGCCCCGCGCCCGGCAAGGACAAGGCA
>JAEXTU010000288.1 GCA_023453335.1 Pseudomonadota bacterium
GTACGAGGCGCCGTAGGCCTCGAGCGCCCACACTTCCATCTCGCCCAAGCGCTGGCCGCCGAACTGGGCCTTGCCGCCCAGGGGCTGCTGGGTCACCAGGGAGTATGGGCCCGTGGAGCGGGCGTGAATCTTCTCGTCGACCAGGTGGTGCAGCTTGAGCATGTACATGGTGCCCACGCTCACCCGGTTGTGGAAGGGCTCGCCGGTGCGGCCGTCGTAGAGGATGGCCTTGCCGTCGTCCGGCAGGCCAGCCCGCTTGAGCCAGCCCCAGATCTCGGCCTCGGAGGCACCGTCGAACACCGGGGTGCGGCACACGATACCCTTGGCCAGGTCCCGGGCCGCGGCGGCGAACTCGTCGTCGTCCAGCCCGTCCACCAGCTTGTCGATCTCCTTGGAGTGAAGCACGGCCTTCACTTCCTTGCGCACGTCCTTGAGGTGGTCGCCGCGCTCCACCATGTCGGAGATCTGCTTGCCCAGCTCCGAGGCGGCCCAGCCCAGGTGGCACTCCATGATCTGCCCGATGTTCATGCGCGAGGGCACGCCCAGGGGGTTGAGCACGATGTCCACCGGCCGGCCGTCGGCGAAGAAGGGCATGTCCTCCTCGGGCAGGATGTTGGACACCACGCCCTTGTTGCCGTGGCGGCCCGCCATCTTGTCGCCCACCGAGAGCTTGCGCTTCACGGCCAGGTAGACCTTGACCATCTTGATGACGCCGGGGGGCAGGTCGTCACCCTCGGTGACCTTGCCGCGCTTGGTGTCGTAGATGTTCTTCACGAACCGCAGCTGCACCGCATAGTCCTCCAGGACCTCGTGCAACGCGTCGTTCACGTCCTTGCTCTTGAACAGGCCGGCCAGCTTCTTGAGCGGCACCTTGGCCAGGTCCTCCTGCTTGAGCAGGTGGCCGGCCTCGGCGATGACCTCGCCCTTCTTCTTGCCCGCCAGGTTGGAGGCGATCTGCTTGCCCTGCACCAGCTCCCAGGCCCGGGTCCGGGCCGCGTCCTCAAGGGCGGCGGCGTGCAGGGCCTCCTTGCGGTCCAGGCGGGACAGGTCCCACTCCTCGATGGCCTTGGTGCGGTCGTCCTTGTCGCCGGAGCGGCGGTTGAACACCTTCACGTCGATGACCGTGCCCTCGATTCCCGGCGGGACCTTGAGGGAGGTGTTCTTCACGTCGCGCGCCTTGTCGCCGAAGATGGCGCGCAGGAGCTTCTCTTCCGGGGTGAGCTGGGTCTCGCCCTTGGGGGTGATCTTGCCCACCAGGATGTCGTCCGGGCCCACGTTGGCGCCGATCCGGATGATGCCGCTCTCGTCCAGGTTGCGCAGCATCTCCTCGCCCACGTTGGGGATGTCCCGGGTGATCTCCTCGGGGCCGAGCTTGGTGTCGCGGGCCACCAGTTCGAACTCCTCGATGTGCACCGAGGTGAACACGTCCTCGCGCACCACCCGCTCGGAGATGAGGATGGAGTCTTCGAAGTTGTACCCGCACCAGGGCATGAAGGCCACGGTGAGGTTCTTGCCCAGCGCCAGCTCGCCGGTGTCGATGCCCGGGCCGTCGGCCAGCACGTCGCCCTTCTGCACCACCTGGCCCACCTGCACCGTGGGCTTCTGGCCGAAGCAGGAGTTCTGGTTGGACTTGTGGTGCTTGAGCAGGTCGTAGGCCACCACCCCGCCGGTGTCCGGGGACACCCCGTTGTCGTAGTTGACCACGATGCGCTCGGCGTCGGCGAAGTGGACCACGCCGTCGGCCGCGGCGATGAGGCAGGAGCCGGAATCCTGGGCCAGGCGGGCCTCCATGCCGGTGCCCACCAACGGCTTCTCGCAGCGCAGGAGCGGCACGGCCTGGCGCTGCATGTTGGAGCCCATGAGCGCGCGGTTGGCGTCGTCGTGCTCCAGGAAGGGGATCAGCGCCGCGGACACCGACACGATCTGGGAGGGCGAGATGTCCATGAGGGTGACCTCTTCATTGGGCACCATGGACACGTCGCCGCCCCGGCGGGCGGTGACCAGGGGGTTCGTGAACACGTTCTTGGCGTCCAGGGGGGCGTTGGCCTGGGCGATGCACTCCTTGTCCTCCTGGGAGGCGTCCAGGGAGCGCACCTGGTCCGTGACCTTGCCGTCCTTGACGATGCGGTACGGGGTCTCGATGAACCCGTAGTCGTTCACCGACGAGTGGGTGGTGAGCGACACGATGAGGCCGATGTTCGGGCCTTCCGGGGTCTCGATGGGGCAGATGCGGCCGTAGTGCGACACGTGCACGTCGCGCACCGCGAAGCCGGCCCGCTCCCGGGTCAGGCCGCGGGGGCCCAGGGCCGAGAGGCGGCGCTTGTGGGTGACCTCGGACAGCGGGGTGGTCTGGTCCATGAACTGGGAGAGCTGGGACGTCCCGAAGAACTCCTTGAGGACCGCGGCCACCGGCTTGGGGTTGATGAGGTCGTGCGGCATGAGGGTGGCCACTTCCTGGAGGCTCATGCGCTCCTTGATGGCCCGCTCCATGCGCACCAGGCCGATGCGGTACTGGTTCTCCACCAGCTCGCCCACGGGG
>JAEXTU010000328.1 GCA_023453335.1 Pseudomonadota bacterium
GCACCCCGGCCGGGGTGGACCTCAACTCCGGGGGGGAGAGCGCGCCGGGCCGCAAGGACCCCGCCAGACTCGCCGCGGCCTTCGCGGCCCTCGCTCCCTACCGTTAGGCCCACGCCAGCATTGCCAAGGTCCCCGGGCTCGGCTATGCCGGCAGGGCCCGGCATGCCGGGCAGGAGGCGGACATGAAGCTGCGGCGCGTCAAGCCCGAGCGGCTCATCACCGGATTCTGGCCCTGGTTCTTTTCCGGCTGCGGCGGCCGGCCCGGCTGCGTGCGGCTGCTGGACCGCTGGCTCATCGTCCACGTGGGCATCGGCCTGCTCATGGCCCAGCTGGTGCGCAAGCCCCTGGACGCGGCCGCCGGCACCGTGCTCTTCCCCATCGCCAGCGTGTTCATCTGCCTGGCCTTCGCCTTCTCGGGCAGCATCATGAGCGCCCTGGAGAGCAAGGAGCTGGAGGTGCTCACGGCCCAGCGCGCGGGCGGGATCGCCGACGCCATCCACGCCTTCCAGCTCTCCATCCTGGTCATCATCGCCAGCCTCATCGCCTGGGGCTGCGCCGGCCTGGGCCTGTTCGAGCAGCTGCGCCCCAGCCGCGACCTCTATTTCGGCGTCAAGGCCGCGCTCTTCGCCCTGTGCTCCATGTCCATCCGGGAGTGCTGGCAGATTCCCCTGGTGGCCCAGTTCCTGTTCCTGGCCCGCAAGCGGGTGAGCGAACTGCGCCCGCCCGAATGAGCAAGGCCCGCCCCCCACGGGGGCGGACCTCTGAAATACCGATCGGCAGCCCGATGTTACGCGCAGCGCGCCTCTCTCACGCGCCACGCGCCGCAGCCAGGAACGCGGCGGTGGGCTCGACCGTGGCGTAGACCATGCCCAGGGCGGCCAGGAACGCGGCGTGCACCGAGGCCGCGGGCACGGCCTGCCCCTCGAACTGGAGCGCCCGCGCCGCGCAGGCGTCGGACAGCACCGTGACCGCGTAGCCCAGGTCCCAAGCCGCCCGCACCGTGGCGTCCACGCACATGAGGGTCATGGACCCCGCCACCACCAGGTTCCGCACGCCCAGGCCCTGCAAGGCGGCCTGCAACCCGGTCTCCCGGAAGCTGTTGGGGAAGTGCTTGAGCACCACGGTTTCGCCCGGCAGCGGCGCGACCAGGGGGTGAATCTCCGCGCCCGGGGTGCCCGGCAGGAAGAACGTGGACCCCGGCCGCACCGACTCGTGCCGCACATGCACCACCGGCAGCCCCCGCTCCCGGAAGAACTCCAGCGCCGCGCGCGCCTGCCTGGCCGCAGCCTCTGAGCCCTCCAGCTCGAACGCCCCGCCCGGGAAATAGTCGTTCTGGATGTCGATGATGAGCAGGGCGGTATGCGTGAGGTCCATATACGGGCTCCTTGACGGCTCGGGTTCAGGAAGGCGGCCTATGGCGGGAAGTGAGGGAGGCTACTTGTACACGTCGCCGCGAAATCCGGCGCGAAAGACGAAGAGGCGTTCCTTGTCCGCGGTGAACAGAATGCGGACCTTGCCCACCCGCAGCCGGAAATCGTGCGGGTGCGGCGCGAGCCGCTTGATGTCCAGGTTGGTGAAGTCCCCGGCCAGGATGCGGGACACTGCCTCGCGGATGCGGGCGCGGATGGCCGGGGGAAGCGAGAGGATGAATTTCTGCGCCTGGCGCGAGATCACCAGTTCGCGGGCTTCCGGCCCTACCATTCCTTCATGGCCTCACCCAGGTCCAGGGCCTCGCCCCGGGCCAGCTCCTCATACGCCAGGCGGCGTTCGGCCTCTTCCGCCGGGGTGAGGCGCTCATGCCCGCCCGGCGCAGGCTCATCCAGGAGCAGGGCCTCGAACTCCTCCACCGGGAGGACCACCGCGGTGCGGCGTCCGTTCTCGTCGGTAATGTACTGGATGCTCATGAGGGTTCCCCTTTGCTGGACCGAACCATACCCTGTTTGCCCCCCGCTTGGAATGCCCTGCCCGGCGCACGTGAACCGCACGAATTACGGCCGCACCACCTCGCGGGCGGCCTTTTCCAGGACCTCGGCCACGAAGGCGTTGAGGCTCTTGCCCGAGGCCCAGGCCGCGGTCCCGGCCAGCCAGTGTGCCTCGGGCGACACCCTGGCCCGCGCTTTTTTTGATTAATTTGTATTGACAACTTAACCAATCTCCCCGTATCACACTTTCCATGCTCAACAAGAACTCCCCGGTACCGCTCTACCACCAGCTGGCGGAACGCATCTCGGCCGACATCCGGGCGGGGGTGTATGGCGAGGGGGACCGGATTCCCTCGGAGCACCAGTTGTCGGCCCAGTTCGGCATCGGCCGGCCCACCGTGCGCCAGGCCCTGGACACGTGGGGGCGCCGGGGCATTTTGGCCCGGCGGCGGGGGTCCGGGACCTATGTGGCCCCGCAGCCCGAGGCCGTGGACCTGTTCTCCCTGGCCGGCACCGTGGCCTCCTTCACCGGCGCGGGCCTCACCCCCGTGGTGGAGATCCTGGAGGGGCCGGTGCGCCGCACCGCGCCCGCGGACCCGGACAACCCGTTCGCCGGCGCAGCCGCCATCTCCCTGTCCCGGCTCTCCCGGGTGCCGGACGCCCCGGCCCGGGACTCCCTGGCCGAGGCCGCCCTGCCCGCCCCCCTCATCCCGGTGCTGGTGGAGGACATCTACCTGCACCCCGCCCTCTTCGCCGGGCTGGAGGGAGCGGACCTGGCCGGCCAGTCCCTGTCCCGGCTGGTGGCCGAACGCTTCCACCTGACCCTGTCCGGCGGCGAGCAGCAGTTCCGCATCGACTTCCCGGACGACCGCCTCTCCGGCCTGCTGGCCCTGCCCCGCACCGCGCCCATCCTGGTGGTGAACCGCACCCTGCACTTCCCGGACGCGCCGCGGGCCATCTACTCGGTGCTCTTCTGCCGCACCGACCGATTCGTGTTCACCCAGCAACTCGGAGCCCTGCACCATGCCTAAACCCATCGCCAAGCCGGGCTACTACGGCGAGTTCGGCGGCTGCTTCATCCCCGAGATCCTGCACGCCACCTTCGAGGAGCTGAAGCGCCACTTTGCCGCGGCCCAGGCCGACCCGGCCTTCTGGGCCGAGTACGTGGACCTCATGTCCTCCTATTCCTGCCGGCCCACCCCCCTCACCTTCTGCGAGAACCTGACCCGCCACTTCGGCGGCGCACGCATCTTCGTGAAGCGCGAGGACCTGAACCACACCGGCGCGCACAAGGCCAACAACGTCATGGGCCAGGGCCTGCTGGTCCGGCGCATGGGCAAGACCCGGGTCATCGCCGAGACCGGCGCGGGCCAGCACGGGGTGGCCAGCGCCACCATGGCCGCCAAGTTCGGCCTGGCCTGCACCATCTACATGGGCGAGGAGGACGTGGAGCGCCAGCGGCCCAACGTGTTCTGGATGGAGCGCCTGGGCGCGCAGGTGGTCCCGGTCACCGACGGCTCGCGCACCCTCAAGGACGCCATCAACGCCGCCCTGCGCGACTGGGCCGCCAACATGGACGACACCCACTACGTGCTGGGCACGGCCAGCGGCGCGCACCCCTTCCCGGAGATGGTGGCCTGGTTCCAGTCCATCATCGGCCAGGAGGCGAGAGCCCAGATGCTCGAGCGCGCCGGCCGCCTGCCCGCCCGGGTGTATGCCTGCGTGGGCGGCGGGTCCAACGCCATGGGCGTGTTCAGCGGCTTTTTCGACGACCCGGTGGAACTCGTCGGGGTCGAGGCCGGGGGCAAGGGATTGGAGACCGGCCTGCACGCCTCCCGCCTGGCCGCGGGCGCGGGCTCCTCGGTCGGCGTGGCCCAGGGCTACAAGACCTATTTCCTGCAGGACACCGACGGCCAGATGCGCGACACCCACTCGGTGGCCGCCGGGCTGGACTACGTGGGCGTGTCCCCCATCCTGGCCCACCTGCGCGACGCAGGCCGGGTGCGCTTCGCCGCGGCCACCGACGCCGAGGTCATCGCCGCCCTGGCCCTCACCATGCGCCAAGAGGGCATCATCCCGGCCTTGGAGTCGGCCCACGCCTTTGTGCAGGCCTTCAAGGAGGCCCCCCAGCTCGGCCCGGACGACTGCATCCTCGTGAACCAGTCCGGCCGAGGGGACAAGGACATCTTCACCGTGGCCGACGCCTTCGACGACCCGGCCTGGAAACTCTTCATCACCAAGAAGGCGGAGAAGTACCGTGCTTGAGACCCACATCCGCACCCGCCTGCAGGAGCGCGACATCCTGCTCATGACCCATATCGTGCTCGGCTACCCCAGCTTCGCCGACTCCCTGCGCCTCATCGAGGTGATGGTCGAGGCCGGCGTGGACCTCATGGAGCTGCAGATCCCCTTTTCCGAGCCCATCGCCGACGGACCCGTCATCCTCCGGACCAACCAGGCCGCCCTGGAGCGCGGGGCCACGGTGGCCCAATGCTTCGACGTGGCCCGGCAGGCCGCCTCGCGCTTCCCCATCCCCTTCCTGTTCATGAGCTACTACAACATCCTGTTCAAATACGGGGTCGGGCGCTTCGCCGCCGACGCCGCGGCCACGGGCATCACCGGGGCCATCGTGCCCGACGTGCCCCTGGAGGAGGGAGAGGAGTACCTCTCGGCCATGGCCGCCGCCGGCCTGGACCCGATCTTCATTTTCGCGCCCAACAGCAGCGACGAGCGCATGCGCCAGCTGGCGGCCCAGGCCCGCGGGTTCGTGTACTGCGTGGCGCGCAAGGGCGTCACCGGGGCCAAGACCGACTTCTCCGCGGACCTGGGGGCCTACCTGGCCCGCTGCCGCGCGGCCACCCGCCTGCCCCTGGCCCTGGGCTTCGGGGTCAAGGACCAGGCCGACGTGGACTTCCTGCGCGGCAAGGCCGACATCGCGGTCATCGGCTCCCAGACCCTGCGCGTGCTCGACGAGTCGGGCGTGGATGCGGTGGGCGACTTCATCCGGGGCCTGCGCTAGGCTCACGCCATGAACGACTACTTTGCCGACAAGGCCAAGGCCTGGGACGCCCAGCCCATGCGCCAGGCCATGGCCCTGGCCTTCATCGCGGAACTGGAGCGCCTGGCCCCGCTCGGCCCGGACACCGACGCCCTGGAGTTCGGGGCGGGCACCGGCCTGGTGGGCCTGCGCCTGGCCCCCCGCCTGCGCTCCCTGGCCCTGCTCGACACTTCGCCGGCCATGCTCGCCGCGCTGCGGGAGAAGCTCGCGCCCCTGAACCTACCCAATGTCGCGGTGCACGAGCAGGACCTCGCCGCCACCCCCTGGGCCGGCCCGGCCCCGCAGCTGGTCTACTCCCTCATGGTCATGCACCACGTGCCCCACCCGCCGGACGCCATCCGGGCCATCCACGCCACCCTCGCCCCCGGCGGCACCGCGGTGATCGCCGACGCCCTGCCCGAGGACGGCTCGTTCCACGGCGACCAGCCCGTGCCCCACAACGGCTTCGACCCCGCAGCCATGCTCGCCTGGTTCCGCCAGGCCGGCTTCGCCGACGCCACAGCCCGCCCCTTCCACACCCTCACCAAGCCCGGGCCGGACGGCGTTCTGCGCGACTACGGCCTGTTCGTGCTCAGCGCGCGGAAGGCGTAGGCAGGGCTTGCCCCCCCCAAGGACACCTGGGGAGTCCTGTTAGGGGTGCGAGCCGTCATTCTCCTTACGATACGTCATTAAGATGCTTTTTTTCTTAAGCAACATATCCATCATTTTGCCAAAAATATAAAATGAAGACGTTTGATACAACGCCAAAACAAAACAGATGGAAATAAAAACCAGATACCCAACGAACAGAGTAAAATCCATCATCTTATATGTCTCAATGCATGAATAAACAACAAGAATCGCTGCGGTTAAGGCAATAAAAAATATCGTGAATAGAATGGGGTTCAAGAACGGAAGACGTATGCTGCCCACCGATTCCATCTTTGCAAGTTTAAAAACAAACTCCGGAGTATAATAGCTTTCCCACTTCATGATTGAAGCACCATCGTTCATTTCTGCCAATTCATTTTCTATCTCCCTGATCCGCCCTGCCAGGGCGGATATAAGATAGCCGAGAGATATGGCATAATACCCTATAAGAAATATAAAAATTGGTATTATTGGAAAAACCAATTTGGGATTGAAAGCGGTTGTATCAATTTTTGTAAATGCAAAAAAAATGGAACCGAGCACTATTGCGGAGAAAATTGTAAACAACGGGGTAAATAAACGCAAAAAAGTCCGTATTTCATCGCGTAAGTTGTTGTATTCTGCAAGGAGAATTGAAATCTTATCTTCTTTTTCGAGCACTTCTTGTCTCCATGGGAGCTGTAGTTAAAACAACTCGGCGGCGCGCCCGGGACAAGTCCCAACATCGCCACCGCATTCATAGAGCCGTATAAATTCAATATGTCCTTGATCGACACGCCGTCAAGCCACCAATCAGCAGGAGTTGCTCCTGCCCGTGATTTGAATCGCCCTTGACCCGTGCTGTTCCAAAAACGCGCGAGCCTGCTCGCGGCCCAAGTATTTCTCCAGGGTCCTGGGCGGGGTGTGGGCGAGGTCCACGAGCATGAGGCCGTCGATGGCGTCGCCGAAGTCGTGGTCCAGGTTGAAGGTCAGGATGTGCCCGCCCAGCTTCAGGTACTGGCGCAGGAGCACAGGCACGCCCTTGCCGTCCTGCTCGACCTCCGCCACTAGGCCCGAGAGGTCCTCGATGTCCTGGCAGTGGGCGCTGATCTCGCGCAGGCGCAGGCCGCCGGGGCGGGGGGCCTTGCCCGGCCGGGGCGGGTTCTTGGGCTTGATGGCGTGGGCCAGGCCGGCGTTGTTGCAGTGGGTCTCAAGGAACCGCATCATGAGCGCCTGGGAAAAGGGGTGGTAGGCGCTGGAGATGGACACCGGGCCGAACAGGAAGCGGTAGCGCGGCTCCCTGGCCACGTAGGCCCCGATGCCCTTCCAGAGCATGAGCAGGGGCGCGTAGGACTTGCGGTACTCCCGGCGCACGAAGGCGCGGCCTAACTCCAGGGCCGGGGCGATGCGGGAGAGGAAGGCCTTCTTGAAGTGGAATAGGGTGGCGGTGTAGAGCCCGGCCGGCCCGCGTCGGGCCAGGAGCTCGTCCGCCCGGCCGATGCGGTAGGCCCCGGCGACCTGGGCGTTGCCCTGGTGCCAGAGGATGAGGTGGTCGTAGTCCGGGTCGAAGGCGTCCAGATCCACCTCCTTGCCCGAGCCCTCGCCCACCTCGCGGAAGCTCTCCTCGCGCAGGCGGCCGATCTCGTGCAGCAGGTGGGGGATGTCCCGGCCGGGCGCGCTGGCCACCAGGAACTGGCCGTTGTCGGCCAGGACCGCGGATTCGGGCAGGGACGTAAGCTCGGCGCGCAGCAGGTTGGGGGCCTTGGCCGCGCCGGCGGGCAGGGCCGGGGCCGCGAAGGCCGGGGCCGCGTTGGCCCGGGTGAAGCGGTTGCGCAGGATGTAGGTGCGCAGGCGCAAATAGCGGGTCAGCTCCTCGTCGTCCGCGAACCCGTCCAGGCGGGAGGCCGGGATGGGCGAGCCCACCGCCACCTGGAGGGTGGTGTTCTGCTTGTTCAGGAGCTGGCGGGGCAGGAGCACGGTGCGCATGCGAGGGTGGAGCAGGCCCAGGAGGTTGAAGAGCGGGCCGTTGTCGCCGTGAAAGTAGACCGGGAGGATGGCGGCCTTGGCCATGCGGGCCATGCGAGCCGCGGCCGGGTTCCAGGCCGGGTCGGTGACCGCGCGCTTCTTGAGGTCCAGAGAGGAGACCTCGCCGGCCGGGAAGATGCCGAGCAGGTGGCCTGCGCGCATCCAGCGCACGGCCTCCTTGAGCGGGCCGATGTTGCGTTTGATCGAGCCGGCGCGGCCAAAAGGGTCCACCGCGATGAGGTGCTCGCGCATCTCCGGTATGACCATCAGCAGGGAGTTGGCCATGAGCCTCACGTCGGGCCGGACCCGGCGCAGCAGCGCGGCCAGGGCGATGCCCTCCAGGCCGCCGAAGGGGTGGTTGGCCACCACCAGGACCGGGCCTGCGGCCGGGATGCGGGCCAGGTCCGCGGCCGAGACGTCCACCGCCACCTGGAGCGAGGCCAGGGCCTCGTTGAGGAAATCCGTGGAGCGGCGTTCCTCGGCGATGGACAGGTAGCGGGAGTTGAGCGCGGGCAGGCAGAGCAGGCGGTCCAAGGAGGGCTTGACCAGGGCGCGCATGACCGTGCGGCCGATGGGGGTACGGGCGTTCAGCGGAATCTGGAACGGGCCAGGATGCTGGGTGGGCTGGGCGGCGGGCATGAGGTCCCCCGGGGTTCGGGTTGGGTCGGCTGGAACTGGCCCATATCCTGGAACCTGTGGCCGGCAGGTTACGGTCCTACGGAATTTTCTTGAAATCCCTCGGAAGGGCGGGGGGAAACGTCCCAGGTGACAAACCGGTTCCCAGTGTTTAGAGTTCGAATCCCGCGCCCGGCCCGTATTCCCGCCAGGGCGCAGAATCCGTCCCCAGGTGAGTCCATGCCCAAGGTCAAGTCCCTGCCCCCGCACAAGTTGCGCGCCGAGTTTCCCGCGTCGAAGATCCCGTACGGCGACTCCGCGGCCATCCCCGAAAACGGCGCCCTCACCCCGCCGCAGCCCCGGGCGCTCATGGCCCTGGCCCAGGCCCTGCTCATCAGCGACCCGGGCTACAACGTGTTCGTGGCCGGCGAGTCCAACCTGGGCCGCACCTACCTAGTCAAGGACTTCCTGGCCCCGCGCGCCGCGCGCATGGCCGCGCCGCCGGACCTCGTCTACGTCTACAACTTCGACGACCCGGACCGGCCCTCCTGCCTGGCCCTGCCCGCGGGACGCGGCCGGGAGCTCAAGGCCGGGCTCACCGAGGCCATGGACGCGGTGCGCCGCGACATCCCGGCCCTGTTCGAGCAGGAGGCCTTCCAGCAGCGGCGCGAGGCCCTGTTCAAGGCCTTCCAGGACACCCGGGAGAAGCTCCTGGGCGAGATGGAGGAGGCCGCCGGGGCCCAGGGCTTCGACCTGGACCTGGACGAGCAGGGCTCCATGACCCTCTACCCCCTGGTGGAGGGCAAGGTGGTGTCCGAGGCCGATTTCGAGCGCCTGGACCCGGCCCTGCGCAAGACCCTCAAGTCCCGCTCCGACCGCATCCTGGAGGACATGACCACCTCCCTGCGCAGCCTGGGGGCCAAGGAGCGCGACTACCGCAAGAGCCAGCTGGACCTGGAGAAGGCCGCGGCCTCCGAGGTGCTGGCCGAGCGCCTGGACCCCCTGGCCGCCCGCTTCGCGGACCTGAAGGAGCTGGCCGAGTTCTTCGCGGC
>JAEXTU010000418.1 GCA_023453335.1 Pseudomonadota bacterium
GACCTGGATCACACCGTCCTGGCCCACACCTTCGTGCACCCCTTTCCCGGCTGGCTGGGAACAGCCAACGACGTGCCCGGCAACCAGCCGCACAGCGTGAAGCTCCTGGAGGTTGAGGGCGAGCCCACCCTGGACATCGCGGTGCCCATGCTGGAAGGCATCTACCAGATCGCCACGGTGCACGTGGGCCTGAATAAGCGGCACATCGACAACCTGGTGGGCAAGCTGCGCACCACCTTCCTGGGCTTCATCGCCATCGTGTGCGTCATCATTTTCCTGCTCTCCCACCGCATCTCCCGCTACATCACCCAGCCGGTGACCCGGCTCATCCGCATGTCCGACGAGATCTCCAAGGGCAACCTGAACTTCCAACTGGACCTGGGCAAGCAGTACGCGGACCTCATGAGCGAGCACGGCCGGGAGGAGCGCTGCCCGGCCTACCACAACTCGGATCTGCCCTGCTGGCATGTGGCCCGCACCATGGGCCCGGCCTCCGGGGAGATCCTCCTGGAGAAACCCCCCTACTGCCGGGAGTGCGTGATCCGGCACAAGCAGATCGGCGACGAGGTGCTCCAGCTGGCCGACTCCTTCCTGTACATGGTCCGCTCCATCAAGCTCTACCGCAACCGCCTGGCCGAGAGCGAGGCCAAGTACCGCTCCCTGTTCGACGCCGGTCCGGACCCGGTGTTCGTGCTGCGCCTCAAGACCCTGGAGATCGTAGACGCCAACCCCCGCGCCGAACAGGTCTACGGCTACGACATGGAGGAGCTCCTGGGCATGTCCTTCCGGGAGCTGGAGCCCGAGGACAACGTGGACACCCTGGACAGCTTCCGGCAGCAGCCCTTCAACCTGGGGGCCTGCGTGTTCTTCCCCAAGGTCATCCACCGACGCCGGGACGGCTCCCCCTTCTTCGTGAACATGCATGCCTGCGGCATCAAGTACGCGGACGAAGACGCCATCATCGTCTCCACCGCCAACATCACCGACATGATCGAAAAGGACGCCCAACTCATCCAGGCCAGCAAGATGACCACCCTGGGCGAGATGAGCGCGGGCATCGCCCACGAATTGAACCAGCCGCTCACCGCCATCAAGATGGGCGCGGACTTCCTGCGCCGGGTGGCGGAAAAGGACGCCCCCTGCCAGGCCGACCAGATGGCCAAGGTCACCGCCGAGATCGGGGCCCAGGTGGTGCGGGCCAAGGAGATCATCAACACCCTGCGCCAGTTCGGCCGCAAGGCCGACCTGGCGGTGGAGCGGGTGAACCTGAACGAACCGGTGCACGCGGTCATGAAGCTGGTGTCGCAGCAGATGAAACTGCAGAACATCGACGTGCGCCTGAGCCTGGCCCCGGACCTGCCCCGCATACAGGCCCAGGACAACCGGCTGCAGCAGGTGTTCTTCAACCTGCTCACCAACGCCCGCGACGCCATCAACGCCAAGCGCCGCATCCAGCCCCTGTGCGAAAGCGCCATCACCGTAAGCACCTTTCTCAAGGACGGCATGGCCGCCCTCACCGTGGCCGACACCGGCACCGGCATCCCGGTGGCCAAGGTGGACAAGATATTCGAGCCCTTCTACACCACCAAGGAGACCGGCCAGGGCATGGGCCTGGGGCTTGCCATCTCCTACGGCATCGTGAAAGACTACGGCGGAGAAATTCACGTGGACTCGGAAGAGGGCGCAGGCACCACCTTCACCCTGACCTTCCCGGTGTCCGCCGCCTGAGGGAGCCCCGCATGGACACCATCCTGGTCATTGACGACGAGAAGCCCATTCTCTCCATGTTCGAGCTGTTCCTGGGCACCTACGGCTACACGGTGCTCACTGCGGAGAACGGGGAGCAGGGGCTGGAGATCTTCCAGCGCGAACAGCCCGCCATCGTGCTCACCGACATCAAGATGCCGGGCATGGACGGCCTGGAGGTGCTGCGCCGCATCAAGGAACTGAACCCCTTGACCGAGGTCATCGTCATCACCGGGCACGGGGACATCGACATCGCGGTCAAGGCCCTGAACCTGAACGCCACGGACTTCATCAACAAGCCCATCGAGGACAACGCCCTGGACGCAGCCCTGACCCGGGCCAAGGAGCGGCTGTCCGTGGCCCGCAAGAATGCTGACGAGGTGGCCTCCTGCGAGAAGCACGGCATCGCCTGCCTGGAGATCAAGGGCAACGTCACCTCCCGCTCCGAGCCCTTCCTGGTGGCCGAGTTCGAGCACGCCGCGGCGCACCAGAGCGGCCGACTGCTCCTGCGCTTCCAGGACAACGCCTCCATCAACGGCGCAGGCATCGCGGTGCTCATCCAACTCCTTACCCAATGCGAACGGCGCGGGGTGAAGGTGGCCATGGCCGGGCTCTCCGAGAACTTCCGCAAGGTCTTCGTCATGGTGGGCCTCACCAAGCTGGCCGCCATCTACGACAGCGAAGAGGAAGCCCTGGACGCCCTGAACGCCTGAGCCGGAGTCCCCATGCCCAAACGCCTGCTGCTCTTTTGCCTGCTGTTGGCCGCGGCCCTGCTGGGTACGGCCCGGACCATCCCGGCCGCCGACCTGCTCAAGCCCGGCGACCGGATACCCGTCCTGGCCCTGGCCGCCCCCGGCAACCCCGCCCACCGGGCCTGGCTGGGCATCGGCAACCGACCCACCTTCGGGGTGGCCGACGTGGCCGCGGACCTGGTGCTCATCGAGATTGTAGGCGTCTACTGCCCCATCTGCTTCGAGCAGGCCCCCACCCTGCGCAAGCTTTACGCCCGGCTGAACCGCGACGCGGCCCTCAAGGACCGGATCAGGATGGTGGCCGTGGCCGCCGGGGCCACCCCCGAGGAACTGGAGTCCGCCCGCAAGCAGCACAAGGCCGACTACCCCCTGGTGGCCGATCCGGACTTCGCCAACCACAAACTCCTGGGCGAACCCAAGACGCCCTTCACCCTGCTGGTGCGGCGTGACGGCACGGTGGCCATGGTCCACCTGGGCAAGATCGAGGACGAGAGCGCGTTCGCGGCCAAGATCCGCGGCCTGCTGCCCTAACCCTGCCGAGCGCCTCGCCATGGGCTCCCGCCGGCTGCTGCATCTGACCACCCTCTATGAGACGGCCCGGGAGTTGGGCGGCATGTCCTCGCCCCAGGAGGCCATGGAGACCTTCCTGCTCACCGCCATGGGCCCGCTGGGCGCAGTGCAGGGCTTCGTGTTTACGGCCAACCGCTTCACCCGGGAGACCCGCCTGGCCCAGCGCGGCATGGCGCCCGGCGAAACCGCGGCCATGGACTCCGACCTGGCGGGCCTCATCGCCGCCTGCTTCCCCGACCACCCGGCGCTGGGCTTCGGCGGCGAGGAGCTGAGCACCCTGCGCGAATTCTCCTCCGCCCCCCCGCCGCCACTGCCTGCAAGCACCCGCATCCTGGCGGCCTGGACCGCCCGGGGTGGCCAGGTCGGCGTGCTGGGCCTGTCCGGCCGGCTGGCCGATGCCAGCCTGGAACCGGAGGACCGGGACTTCCTCCAGGCCCTGGCCGGGACCCTGGCCGGGGCGCTCCGAAACGCCCAAGCCACGGAGAACGTCCGGCGGCTCAACCTGGAGCTGGCGTCCAAGAACGCCGACCTGGAGGAGGCCGCGGCCCAGGCCGACGCCGCCCGGGACGAGCTGGCCCGGCGGGCATACCACCTGAAGACCCTCTACGACTCCAGCCGGGAGCTGGCTGCGCAGGCCGACACCCGGGACATGGTCGAAACCTTCCTGCTCACCAGCATGGGGGCGCTGTCATCGCGCCAGGGGCTGCTCCTGCTGCGCGACGGCCGGGGGGGAGAGCCGGTCCTGGCCTCCCGCGGGGTGGAGCCGGCCCCGGACGCCTCCCTGGCCGACGGGCTGGCCGCGGCCCTTGCCGGGGCCGGGGCCAACCCCCTGCCCATGCACTGCACCCTGCTCACCGGCGAGCGCC
>JAEXTU010000112.1 GCA_023453335.1 Pseudomonadota bacterium
CCGGGGCCCCCCCCGGGGCCGCGGCCGAGGCGATCTCCGGGGCCAGGTTCTCCACCAGACAGGGCACGAAAAGCTGGACGCGCACGGGCTCACTCGCAGGGTTGGGGCCGCCCGAAAAGGGCGGGCAAGTGCCGCATAATGCCCCCAACCCCGCGGCAGTTCAAGCCCTTTGTCCCGGTGCGGCCGGAGCCGGCCCCGCTAGGCTAGGCGGCAGCCTTGGCCACTGCGGCCAGGACCGCGGCGTAGTCCGGCTCCTGGGCCACCTCGGGCACCAGCTGGGCGTAGGCCACCTTGCCGTCCCGGCCCACCACGAACACCGCCCGGGCCAGCAGGCGCAGGGCCTTGATGAGCACGCCCCAGTTGTTGCCGAAGGAGGCGTCCCGGTGGTCGGACAGGGTCTGCACGTGATCCACGCCCGCGGCCCCGCACCAGCGGGCCTGGGCAAAGGGCAGGTCCATGCTCACCACCAGCACCTTCACGTCGTCGCCCAGCTTGCCCGCCTCTTCGTTGAAGCGGCGGGTCTCGGTGTCGCAGGTGGGGGTGTCCAGGGAGGGCACGGTGCACAGCACCAGGACCTTGCCCTTGTAGTCGTTGAGGGTCTTGGGGGCCAGGCCGTTGTCCACCACGGTGAAGACCGGGGCCGGGTCGCCGGCCTTGGGCAGGGAGCCGGCCAGCTGCACGGGATTGCCCTTGAGGGTGACGGAAGCCATGGGAGTCTCCTTTTCGCCTAGGCGAACACCTTGTTGTGCTTGAGGATTTCCGCCAACCGGGCCAGGTTTGCGCCGTGCGTGCGGGAGGTCTCCAGTTGGGCTTCGTCCAGGCCCTTGGGCGAGAGGTCCTCGTTGTGCGCCCGGCCGTAGGGACCCCACTGCAGGCCGGCCTTGGGATAGCCGCCCTGGTGCTTGGACAGGGGGAGCAGCACCATGCCCAGCTCGGCCAGGTTGTTCAGCATGCCGAGCAGGGTCAGCTCCGCGCCGCCGCCGGCGTTACCGAAGCCCGAGCCCGCGGCGAAGACCGCCCCGGCCTTGCCCACGGCCAGGTTCTTCATCCAAGCCGTGCTGCACACCGTGTCGATGAACTTCTTGACCCGCCAGTCCATGCTCCCCATGTGCACCGGGGAGCCCAGGGCCAGGCCGTCCGCGGCCACCAGGTCGTCCAGGGTCGCGGCCTCGGCCTCCTTGAGCACCGCGCTGCCGCCGGCCGACTGCACGCCCGCGGCCAGGGCCTCGGCCATCTTCCTGGTCCCGCCGTAGTCGCTGGCGTAGACGATGAGTATGTTCGCCATGGGAATTCTCCTTGTACGTCGAATGTCGGGGGCGGGAACTTCTTCCGCCCTAACGGAAGATGGTAGCCTACGGCCGGGTTCTGTCAAGCGGCAGGGAAGAAAAAGCGGGCCGGGTTCAGGATTCGGACGGCCCCGGGCAGTGGCCGTCGCGGCCGCCCACGTGGGCGCCGTCAAAAGAGGCGGCGTCCTCCAGGGGCTCCACGTGGATGGTCACATGGATGCCGGGAAAAGCGGTCTGGATGTCCTCTTCGATGGCGCAGCACAGGTCGTGGGACGCGTTCACGGTCATGTCCCCGGGCACCAGGAGGTGGAAGTCGGCGAAGCGCTCCCGGCCAGCCTTGCGGGTGCGCAGGCCGTGGTAGCGGGTGCCCGGCCCGGCTTGGGCGCGGATGGCCGCCTCGATGCGGGCGATCTCCGCCTCGGGCAGGGCGTGGTCCATGAGGGCGTGCGCCGAGCGGCGGAGCAGGGAGAATCCGGTAAAACAGATGTTGGCGGCCATGAGCAGGCCGATGGCCGGGTCCAGCACAGCCCAGCCCGGGGGCAGGAAGAGCAGGCAGGAGAGCCCGGCGACCATGCCCGCCGAGGTCCACACATCGGTGAGCAGGTGGCGGGCGTCGGCCTCCAGGGTGATGCTGTCGAAGCGCTTGGCCGCGGCCAGCATGCCCCTCGCCACGGCCAGGTTGATGAGCGCGGCCAGGAGCGCCACCAGCATGCCCAGGCCCAGGTTGTCCAGGGGCGCGGGGTGGCGGAAGCGCTCCAGGGAGGCCCAGGCGATGCCCACCGCGGCCACCATGATGAGCAGGCCCTCGGCCCCGCTGGAGAAGTACTCCACCTTGCCGTGCCCGTAGCTGTGGTCGTCGTCCGCGGGCCGGTGGGCCACGGACAGGGCCCACAAGGCCAGCAGGGAGGCCGAGAGGTTGACCAGGGACTCCACCGCGTCCGAGAACAGGCCCACCGAGCCGGTCAGGCCCCAGGCCCCGAACTTGAGGACCAGGGTGGCCAGGGAGGCGGCCACCGAATACTGGGCGTAGCGGGTGGGAGACTGGGCCATGCGGGCATCATGCCCCTTTGCCGCGGTCCGGGCAACCTTTGAAAATGATGAGGAGTATCATTCCCGGCTGGGGGATAAAAAAGGGCGGCCCGTGCGGACCGCCCTTCTCGCTGGTCAGGCCTTGCCCTCGTCCACCAGCTCCACGCTCACCTTGGCCGCGCCGGGGGGCCCCCGGGTTTCCAGGGACTTGACGAACAGGCTGTCCACCGCCCGGAACCAGTAGGTGGAGCTCCAGAAGATGCTGCGGAAATCCGGCAGGGTGAAGCGCACCCGCACGGTGTCCATG
>JAEXTU010000128.1 GCA_023453335.1 Pseudomonadota bacterium
CCGGGGAGGAGGCGGTGGAGGCCGCGCGGCGGCTCTCCCCCGACCTGGTGCTCATGGACATCATGCTCGCCGGCGAGATGGACGGGGCCCGCGCCGCGGCCCTCATCCGGGAGCAGCAGGACGTGCCGGTGGTGTTCACCACCGCCTACGCCGACGAGGAGACCCTGAGCCGGGTCCGGCCCGCCGCGCCCTACGGCTACCTGGTCAAGCCCTTCGACCGCACGCTCCTGCGGGTGACCATCGAGACCGCCCTGTCCCGCCGGGAGATGGAGGCGCGCCTCACCGAGAGCGAGCGCCGGCTCTCCCACGCCCGCAAGATGGAGGCGGTGGGAGTCCTGGCCGGAGGCCTGGCCCACGACTTCAACAACATCCTCTCGGCCATCATCGGCTATTCGGAGATGGCCCTGGGCAAGCTGCCCGAGGCCGACCCGGTGCGGCGCATGGTGGACCGCATCCACACCGCGGGGCTGCGGGCGCGCAACCTGGTGGAGCTGCTCCTGGCCTTTGCCCGGCCGGCCACGGGCGAGGCCCGGGGACGCGCCGACCTGGCCGAGGTGGCGGCCGAGGCCCTGCAGCTCCTGGCCCCCTCCCTGTCCCCGGCGGTAGAGGTGCGCGCGGACCTGGGCGCGGGCCGGTTCCCGGTGGCCGCTGATCCCACCCGGCTGCACCAGGTGGTCATGAACCTGCTGACCAACGCCGCGGAGGCGGTGCACGGCGGCGGGGCGCTCACGGTGTCCCTGGGCCGGGACCGGGGGCCGGGCACGGAGCCCGGGAGCGGGGAGCGGGACTGGGTGCTGCTGCGGGTGGAGGACACCGGGCCGGGCATCGAGCCCGAGGTGATGGAGCGGATTTTCGACCCCTTCTTCACCACCAAGCGTCCGGGCCGGGGCACCGGCATGGGCCTGGCCGTGGTGCACGGGGTGCTGCGCAGCCTGGGCGGGCACGTGGCGGTGGACAGCGCCCCGGGCCTGGGCTCGCGCTTCGTCGTGCACCTGCCCGCGGTGACGGAATGAACCGAAACGGCAAGCCGAGGTGCTCATGGCCCGAGTCCTGGTGATCGACGACGACCAGCTCATCAGCGAGATGATCGCGGACATCGCGGCCGACCTGGGCCACAGCTGCGAAACCGCGGGCACCCTGGCCCTGGGCCTGGGCAAGGCCCGCGGCGGCGGGTTCGACGCGGTGTTCCTGGATGTGTACCTGCCCGACGGCTCGGGCCTGGACGCCCTGGCCGAACTGACCGCCCTGGAGGCGGCCCCGGAGGTCATCGTCATCACCGGCGCGGGCGACGACAGCGTGGCCGAGCGCGCCATCCGGGGCGGGGCCTGGGACTTCGTGCAGAAGCCGCTCACGCTCAAGACCGTCACCGCGCCCCTCAAGCGCGCCCTGTCCTACCGTGGGGAAAAGGGTGCGGGCCTGCCCCCGGAGGCGGTGAAGCGCAACGGCATCGCCGGGGACGGCCCGGCCATGCGAGCCCTGCTGGCCCAGGTGGCCCTGGCCGCGGAGAGCGGGGCCGCGGTGCTGGTGTCCGGCGAGACCGGCACCGGCAAGGAGTTGGTGGCCCGGGCCATCCACGACAACAGCGCGCGGGTCGCGGGCCCCTTTGTGGTGGTGGACTGCGCCTCCCTGCCCGGGACCCTGGTGGAGTCCATCCTCTTCGGCCACGTGCGCGGGGCCTTCACCGGTGCGGACAAGGACCGGGAGGGCCTGGTGGCCCTGGCCGACGGCGGCACCCTGTTCCTGGACGAGGTGGGCGAGCTGCCCTTCGCCATGCAGAAGGCCTTCCTGCGGGTGCTGGAGGAGCACACCTTCCGGCCGGTGGGGGCCAAGGCCGAGCGGGAGAGCGACTTCCGGCTGGTGGCCGCCACCAACCGCGACCTGGAGGCCATGGCCCGGGACGGCCAGTTCCGGGAGGACCTGCTCTTCCGGCTACGCTCCCTGCACATCGCCATGCCCGCCCTGCGGGAGCGGGCCGAGGACATCGCCGGCATCGTGCGCCTGCATCTGGCCCGCATGGCCCGACGCGACCGGGTGCCGGAGAAGGATTTCTCCCCGGAGCTGCTCGACGCCCTGGCCGCCTATCCCTGGCCGGGCAACGTCCGGGAGCTGGTGCAGGCCCTGGAGATGGCCGTGGCCGCGGCCCGGCGCGATCCCACCCTGTACCTCAAGCACCTCCCGGACCCGGTGCGCGTGCACTATGCCCGCTCCCTGGTGAAGCGCGGGGACCACGGCCCGGCCGGCCCGGCCGGGGAAGTTCGGGCGGCCCGGTCCGAAGACGCGCTCCCGGCCTGGGGCGACTTCCGCCAGGAGGCCCTGGACGCGGCGGAGCGGGACTATTTCTCGCGGGTCCTGGACGCGGCCAAGGGCGACGTGCGCCGGGCCTGCGCCCTGGCCGGAGTCTCGCGGGCCAGGCTCTACCAGATGCTTCAGAAGCACGGCATCGTGCGCTCCTGAGTTGCGCCCCGGCCGGCTGTCCAGTGGCGTTGGATTTGTCCAATCGCGCTGGACGATTCCAGGCCGGCTGGACGCCGAACCCGCGACGTTTTTGCAGCATTTCCGATGCCATGACCAGGCGCCGGCCTGAACGCCCCAGAATCATTACCGCCCTATACCGGGTATCCTGGATGGCCCAAACGGCATGATTCTTGATGAGGGGGCAGGGAGAGGTGAGCCCCATGTACGTGCTTCGGCTTCGCAACAGGTCGGTGGTGCCCCCGGGCAACCGGAACGCGGCCATACCCATCGAGGCGGCCCGGGTGTGCAGCGTGTGCTGGACCGTGCACCAGGCGGACGAGTGCCCGGAGTGCAAGGCCCGGCAGTGGCGCAATCTCGTGGAGCTCCTGGAGGTGCTGGGTCTGGACCCCTGGGTCTGCTCCCAGGCCCCCTGTGCGGACGAGGACGAGAAATCGGAGATCGCGGCCTCCTGAGCCGCAAGAGCCAGCCCGCCGGGCCAGCCCGGCAGCAGATACCTGAGGCGTCACCCGACGTCTCCCCCCCAGCCCCCTGCGCGCCGTGCGCGGGGGGTTTCCTTTTCCGTTTCATTATCCGCCGCCGCCGGCCGGGTTCCCTCCCGGCCCGCGCCGTGCTAGTCCCTGTCCGGGGCTGCGCCGCGGGGCGCGGGCCCCCAATCCGCCCGAGGAGGTACGTACATGGTCCGCACCCTGCTCCGCCGCCTGGCCCTGGCCCCGGCCCTGGCCCTGATGCTGTGCTGCGCAACCCCGGCCCTGGCCCGGGACCTGCCGGCCCGGGACACCCTGTACCAGGTCTCCACCCTGGACGCCCTCCTGGCCGGGGTCTACGACCCGGCGGTCACGGTGGCCGAGGTGGCCCGGCACGGGAACCTGGGCCTGGGCACCTTCACGGCTTTGGACGGGGAGATGATCGTGCTGGGCGGCAAGGTCTACCAGGCCAAGGCCGACGGGAGCGTGCGGCCGGCCCCGGCCGGCCTGGGCGTGCCCTTTGCCCAGGTGACCTTCTTCGAGCCGGACCTGCGCGTGCCCGGGATCGACGCGGCCAGCCTGGAGGAATTGGGCGCGGCCCTGGACCGGGCCCTGCCCTCGGCCAACGTGTTCTATGCCCTGCACGCCCGGGGCCGCTTCGCCGTGGTCAAGGTACGCAGCGTGTCGGCCCAGGTGAAGCCCTATCCGGGCCTGGGCGAGGCGGTGAAGTCCCAGGCGGTGTTCGAGCTGCACGACGTGGCCGGCGACCTGGTGGGCCTGCGCAGCCCGGCCTCGGCCCGCGGCGAGGGCGTGCCCGGCTGGCACTTCCACTTCCTGTCCGCGGACCGGCAGAAGGGCGGGCACGTGCTGGCCCTGGGCGTGGCCGGTCTCAGCGCGGACCTGGACCTCACCCCGGCCCTGGCCCTGGTGCTGCCCGACACCCCGGCCTTCCGTGCGGCCAACCTCTCCGGCGGCCGCGACGCGGAACTGCGCAAGGCCGAGAGCGACCCGGCCCAGAAGAAGGAATAGATGGTTCCCGCGAAGAGCTCGCGGCTATTTCCCGACGAAGCTGCCGCCCACCTTGCCCTCGATGAAGATGGGGCCGCCGGCGGCGAATCCTATCCGGACATTGTCCACATACCACTGGGCGCCGTCGCCCTGGGGGCTGCCCAGGGCATTGGCGAACATGGCCTTCAGTTCGTTCCTGTCCTGGTCGCTGACAAAGACGATCATCCGGTACCATTTCCCGGTATTGGTGGGGACGTAGACGACATCGGCGTTCTTGCCGAAGAATTTCTCCGGGTTCTTGGTGTGCCCGTCGACCAAGATGCCGGGGCGCAGGTTGTTGAACTGGGGAACGGTGGCCCCCCAGGGGACTCCCGCGTAGCCGGCCGTCAACTTGTCCGGGGAGTCGGTGGTCTGGGCGGCCAGGGCCGTGGCGGCGCAGGCCGTGGCCAGCAGCAGGGCGACGAGAATTGCCTTCACTCCAGTTCGCATGGTCTCCCCCTTGGCAACTGTTCAGATGCGGGCCAGCGGCGCGGTGGCCGCTTCCCGCGCTAGAACTTCCGGTTGTCCACCACCCGCTTGGCCTTGCAGGCGTCACCCGCGTAGAGGCTGGACTTCTCCACCAGCTTGACCGCGAAGGATACGCCGATGAGGGACTCCAGGGCCTTGGCCACGGCCAGCACCACCTGCTGGTGCTTGCGGATCTCGTCGAAGTACTCGTCGGCCGAGACCTCCACCAGCACGGTGGCGGTGTCCAGCGCGCCCTCGCGCTCCAGCACGATCTGGTAGCAGGGCTCGATGCCAGGCACGGTGAGCAGCGCCGCCTCCACCTGGGCCGGGAACACGTTGACCCCGCGCAGGGTGAACATGTCGTCGCTGCGGCCCAGGATGCGGTCCATGCGCACGAAGGTCCGGCCGCAGGGGCAGGACCCGGGCAACAGCCGGGTCAGGTCCCCGGTGCGGAAGCGCAGCATGGGGAAGGCCTCCTTGGTGAGGGTGGTGAGCGTAAGCTCGCCCTTCTCGCCCGGGGCCACTGGCCGGCCGGTCTGGGGGTCAATGACCTCGGCCAGGAAATGGTCCTCGTTCAGGTGCAGGCCGCCCCGCTCCAGGCACTCGGCGGCCACGCCCGGCCCCATGATCTCGGTGAGCCCGTAGTTGTCCGTGGCGGTGACCAGGAGCCGGTTCTGGATCTCGGCGCGCATGCTCTCGCTCCAGCACTCGGCCCCGAACAGGCCCCACTTGAGGTCCAGGGCGTTGGGATTGACCCCGGCCTCCTCCATGGCCCCCGCCAGGTACAGGGCGTAGCTGGGGGTGCAGACCAGGGCGGTGGTCTTGTAGTCCTGCATGATCTGGATCTGGCGGCGGGAGTTGCCGCTGGAGCTGGGGATCACCGAGGCGCCCAGAAGCTCGGCCCCGTAGTGGAACCCGAAGCCGCCGGTGAACAGGCCGTAGTTGAAGGCGATCTGCACCACGTCGTCGCGGGGCACCCCGCCGGCGGTGAGCACCCGGGCGGCCAGCTTGGCCCAGCGCTTCACGTCGTTCTTGGTGTATCCGCAGACCACCGCCTTGCCGGTGGTGCCCGAGGAGGAGTGCAGCCGCACCACCTCGCGCAGGGGCACCGCGAACATGCCGTAGGGGTAGTTCTCGCGCAGGTCGGCCTTGGTGGTGAAGGGCAGCTTGGCCAGGTCGTCCAGGCTGCGGAAGGCCTCGGGGTCGAAGTCCAGCTCCTTGAACTTGCGGCGGTAGAAGGGCACGTTTTCGGCCAGGCGGAACAGGGTGCTCTGCACCCGCTCCAGCTGGAGCTGGGCCAGCTCGTCCCGGGACATGCACTCGTAGTCGGGCTCGAAGTAGTCCATGCTCAACCTCCGCGCTGCGGACCCTCGGCCCGCCGGATGTTGTACACCGCCCGGCCCTCGGCCAGGATCTGGCTGGGGTCGCCGGCGGCGAAGACCTCCACCTGGGCGTTGCCCACCCGGTTGCCCAGCAGCTTCACCGCGCCGATGGCGATGAGGTCGTCCTCCGGGGCAGGGCGCAGGTAGTCCACCCGCATGTCGATGGTGGCGATGCGGTCGTCGCGGCGGCAGCAGGCCCACACCGCGCAGCCCCCGCAGGTGTCCACCAAAAACGAGATGAGCCCGCCGTGCAGGGCCGGCCGCCGCACGTCGCCCACGAATTCGGGCTTGAAGGGCAGGCGCAGCCGGGCGTAGCCGGGCTTGAGCTCGTCCACCTTGAGCCCCAGGTGCACGTGGTAGGGCAGGGCGGTCTCGATGAGCCGGGCCAGTTCCCGCGCGTCCTCGCGGGACAGGAGCGGATCGGCGTGGGTCACAGGGCCTCCTCCCGGTCCAGGTCGCGGCCCAGGTACGCGCGCTGCACGTCGCGGTTCTCCAGGAGCTCGTCCGCCTGGCCCTGCAGCACGATGCGGCCGGTTTCCAGGACGTAGCCGCGGTCCGCGATCCTGAGCGCGGCCCGGGCGTTCTGCTCCACCAGGAGCACGGTGAGGCCGCGCTCCGACTTGAGCCGCACGATGAGCTTGAAGATTTCCCGCACCACCTGGGGGGCCAGGCCCATGGAGGGCTCGTCCAGGAGCAGCATGGCCGGCCGGCTCATGAGCGCGCGGCCGATGGCCAGCATCTGCTGCTCGCCGCCGGAGAGCGTGCCCGCGGCCTGGGAGCGCCGCTGACCCAATACCGGGAACAGGGCGTACACGTCGGCCAGGTCGTCCAGCACCTGGGGCCGGGTCTTCATGCTGTAGCGGCTGTAGGACCCGAGCAGGAGGTTGTCCTCCACGCTCATGGGCTTGAACACGTGGCGTCCCTCGGGCACGTGGGAGAGCCCGGCCCGCACGATGCGCTCCGGCGCGGCCCGGGTGATGGGCGAATCGGAGAACAGGATGTCCCCGCCGCTGGGCCGCACCAGGCCGGACACCGTGCTGAGCAGGGTGGTCTTGCCCGCGCCGTTGCCGCCGATGAGGGCCACCACCTCGCCCGGCCGCACGTGCAGCGAGGCCCGGCGCACCGCGTGCACCTTGCCGTAGTGGACGTCGACGTTCTTGAGCCGGAGCACCCTAGTCGTCCTCTTCGTCCTCCCCGAGGTACGCCCTGATAACCTCGGGGTTCTTCTGCACCGCCTCGGGCGGGCCGGCCGCCAGGTTGCGGCCCTCCTTGAGCACCATCACCGCGTCGGAGATGCGCATGACCAGGTCCATGTCGTGCTCCACCAGGACCACGGTGACCCCCAGCCGGTCGCGCACCGCGGTGATCAGCTCACCCAGGGCCAGGGTCTCCCGGGTGTTCAGGCCGGCCGCGGGCTCGTCCAGGAGGAGCAGGGCGGGGTCCGCGGCGATGGCCCGGGCGATCTCCATGCGGCGCTGCAACCCGTAGGGCAGGTCCGCGGCCGGGGAGCCGGCCTTGTCCGCCAGGTGCACGAACTCCAGGCACTGTTCGGCGCGCTCCTGGCAGCGGCGCTCCTCGCGGCGGAAGCGGCCGGTGCGCAGCAGGCAGTCCAGCACCCCGTAGCCCACGTGGCGGTGGCAGCCGGTCATGACGTTCTCCAGCACGGTCATGTTGGAGAACACCTCGAGATTCTGGAAGGTGCGCACCATGCCCGCCGCCCCCCGGGCGGGGGCGGGCGCGGCGCTCACGTCGCGGCCCTCCAGCTTCACCGCACCGGCCGCGGCCCGGACCATGCCCGAGGCCACCCCGAGCAGGGTGGTCTTGCCCGCGCCGTTGGGGCCGATGACGCTGGTGATGCTGCCCGCGGCCACCTCCAGGTCCACCTGGTCCAGGGCCACCACGCCGCCGAAGCGCACCCCGCCCCCGCGCATGGAGAGCAGGCTAGGCATCCTGCCGCCTCCCGGCCAGGGCCTCGCGCAGCCTGCGGATGAGGCTGGCCGCGCCCCCGGCCAGGCCGGAGGGAAGGAACATCATGCCCAGGATGAGGATGGCCCCGAAGATCAGGGTTTCGATGTCCTCAAAGGCGCGCAGGAACTCGGGCAGGGCGGTGAGGAAGAGGGCTCCGGCCACCGCGCCCCACACGCTGGCCATGCCGCCCAGCACCACCATGACGATGAGGGTCACCGAGAACTTGAACCCGAAGGAGGAGGGCGCGGCGAAGCCCAGGTAGTGCGCGTAGAGCACCCCGGCCAGGGCCGCGAACACGGCCGAGAGCACGAACACGAAGAGCTTGTAGCGGGCGATGTCCACGCCCACCGCCTCGGCCGCCCGCTCGCTGGTGTGGATGGCGCGCAGGGCGCGGCCCAGGCGGGACTGGATGAGGTTGAGCGACAGGGCCATGACCAGGGTGAGAGCCGCGCCGGTCACGTAGTAGTAGGAGAGGTCCGAGTCCAGGCTCCAGCCGAACAGGGAGAGGCGCGGGATGCCGGTGAGGCCCGAGGGACCGCCGGTGGTCTCCACCGCTTCATTGAAAACGATGGACACGATGACCCCGAAGCCCAGGGTGGCCATGGCCAGGTAGTGGCCCGAGAGCTTGAGCGTCGGGATGCCGATGCCCCAGGCCACCAGGCCGGTGAGCACGATGGCGATGAGGGCCGCGGCTTCCACAGGCAGTCCGTAGGTGGCGGCGAGGATGCCCGAGACGTAGGCCCCCAGGCCGTAGAACGCGCCGTGCCCCAGGCTGATCTGGCCGGCGTAGCCCAAGAGCAGGTTCAGGCCCACCACAATGATGGCGTTGAAGAACCCGATGATGAGCGTGGACACGTAGTAGTCGTTGGTGAGCAGGAAGGGGGCCAGGCCCACCAGCAGGGACCACGCGGCCAGGCCCAGGAGGTTCTTGCGGGTGGGGGTCATACCCGCTCCCCCGATCCCTTGCCGAACAGGCCGGTGGGCCGCACGAACAGGAGCAGCAGGAGGATCACGAAGGTGATGGCGTCCTTGTAGGCCGAGGACAACAGTCCCGCGCCGAAGGACTCCAGCACCCCCAGGATGACCCCGCCGGCCGCGGCCCCGAAGGGGTTGCCCAGGCCGCCCAGGATGCAGGCGGCGAAGCCCTTGAGCCCGAGCAGGATGCCCACGTCGTAGGCGGTGAGGGTGATGGGGGCCAGGATGACCCCGCCCGCCGCGCCCACGGCCGCGGAGATCATGAAGGAGGCCATGGCCATGCGCGACACGTTGATGCCCATGAGCGCCGCGGCCTTGGGATCGTAGGAGCAGGCCAGCATGCCCCGGCCCCACATGGTGCGGGAAAAGAAGCTCTTGAGGCCCAGGAGCAGGGCCAGGGTCACGCCCAGCACCCACAGGCTCTGGGGCAGCATGGCCGCGCCCAGGAAGCGCAGGGGCTCCATGCTCGAGAAATGGGGCAGGGCGAAGGTGTCCTTGCCCCAGATGAGCATGGCCACGCCCCGGACCAGGATGGAGGCGCCGATGGTGATGATGACCAGGTTGATGGCCGAGGCCGAGGCCACCGGCCGGATGAAGGCCCGCTCCATGAGAGCGCCCACCAGGGTGGCGGCGGCCACGGCCAGGAGCACGGCCAGGGGCAGGGGCACCCCGGCGGCGTAGGCGGCCACGCCCAGCATGCCGCCGAGCATGACGAACTCGCCCTGGGCGAAGTTGATGATCCCGGTGGTGTTGAAGATGATGGTGAAGCCCAGGCCGGTCAGGCCATAGGTGGCTCCCACCGTCACCCCGGTGATCAGGTATTGCAGCAGGCTGCCCAGGTCCATGTGTCTCCTCGCCGCGGGCGGAAATCTCCGGGGGCTTTAGCAAACAAACGGCCGCATGGGAATGCGGCCGTTCGCGCGAAAATCCGCGGGCCGCCCGGGGGAAAGGCCCGGACGACCCGTGATTGTTGTCTAGTCGGCGATCTTCCAGTCGCCCTTCTCGATCTTGACCATCTCGAAGGCCGAGGCGTCCAGGCCGTTGTGCTCCATGGGGCCGAAGGTGAAGATGCCGGCGGTGCCCACGAAGGCGGTGATCTTCTCGATGCCGTCCCGGATGGCCGCCGGTTCGGCCGAGCCGGCGCGCTTGATGGCGTCGGCCACCAGGTGGATGGAGTCGTAGCCGTGCCCGCCGAAGGTGGACACCGCGGACTTGTACTTGCCTTCGTAGTCCGCGATGTACTTCAGGAGCACTGGCTTCTGGGGATGGCCGTCGGGCAGCTGCCCGGCCACGATGAGCCGGCCGGCCGGGAGCAGGAGCCCTTCGGCCGCGTCTCCGGCCAGCTCGATGAACTTCTTGGAGGCCACGCCGTGGCTCTGGTAGAGCGGGGTGGTCATGCCGATCTGCACCCGGTTGCGGGCGATGACCGCGGGGCCGGGGTTGGTGCCCCAGCAGACGATGGCGTCGGGGGCCAGGCCCTTGATCTTAGTGAGCTGGGCGGTCATGTCTGTGTCCTTGGGGCCGTAGACCTCGTCGGCCACCAGGGTGAAGCCCTTGGCCGGGACGAGCTCCTGCAGCACGGCGCGGCCGGCCTGGCCGAAGCCGTCGGACACGGTGATGATGGCCAGCTTCTTGTAGCCGCTCTTCTTGGCGTGCTCCAGGATGCGCATGGCCGCGTAGCGGTCCGAGGGCGCGACCTTGAACACCCAGGGGTTCACCGGGGAGGTGATCTTCTCGGCCGCGGCGCAGGAGATGAGCGGCACCTTGGCCGCGGGGAACTTGTTCAGGATGGCCAGGGAGTTGCCCGAGGTGGTGGGGCCGATGACCACCGCCACCTTGTCCTTCTTGAGCAGCTTGTCCACGGCCAGCACGCACTTGTTCACGTCGGTCTCGTCGTCGTACACGAAGAGCTCGATGGGCCGGCCGAGCAGGCCGCCCGCGGCGTTCAGGGCGGCGACCTCCATCTCCATGGTGTTGCGCTCGGGCTCGCCCAGGAACGAGGCCGGCCCGGTGACCGAGAAGATCGCGCCGATCTTGATGGGTTCCGCGGCGAAGGCCGATGCGGCCGCCAGCAGGAGCGCCAGGGCCGCCAGGAACTTGATTCCCCGTAGCATGCTGTCCCCCCTTGGGATGCTGATTTTTATTGTATGCCCGACGGTATCATGCGGCCGTGCCGCTAGTCGATGACCTTCCAGTCGCCCTTCTCGATCTTCACCATGACAAAGGCGCTTTCGTCCAGGCCCAGGTGGTCCTTGGGGCTGAAGGTGAAGATGCCGCTGGCGCCCACGAAGGCGGTGATCTTCTCCAGGTTGTCGCGGATGGCCGCCGGCTCGGCCGAGCCGCCGCGCTTGATGGCGTCGGCCACCAGGAGCAGGGCGTCGTGGGCGTAGCCGCCGAAGGCCGAGGCCGGCTGCTTGAACTTGGCCTCGTAGGCCGCGGCGTAGGCCGCCAGCACCGGCTTCTGGGGATGGCTCGCCGGGACCTGGGAAACCACCACCAGGTGGCCGGCCGGGAGCATGAGCCCCTCGGCCGCGTCGCCGGCCAGCTCGATGAACTTCTTGGAGGCCACGCCGTGGCTCTGGTAGAGCGGGGTGGTGATGCCCAACTGCACCCGGTTGCGGGCGATGACCGCGGGGCCGGGGTTGGTGCCCCAGCAGATGATGGCGTCGGGGGCCAGGCCCTTGATCTTGGTGAGCTGGGCGGTCATGTCCGTGTCCTTGGGGCCGTAGACCTCGTCCGCCGCCAGGGTGAAGCCCTGGGCCGGGATGAGCTCCTGCAGCACGGCGCGGCCGGCCTGGCCGTAGCCGTCGGACACGGTGATGATGGCCAGCTTCTTGTATCCGCTCTTCTTGGCGTGCTCCAGGATGCGGGTCACGGCTTGGCGGTCGGACTGGGCGGTCTTGAACACCCAGGGGTTCACCGGGTTCACGATCTTCTCGGCCGCGGCGCAGGAGACGAGCGGGATCTTGGCCGCCGGGAACTTGGCCATGATGGCCAGGGTGTTGCCCGAGATGGTGGGGCCGAGCACGGCCACCACCTTGTCCTTCTTGAGCAGCTTGTCCGCGGCCAGCACGCACTTGTTCACGTCGGTTTCGTCGTCGTAGATGACCATCTCCACCTTGCGGCCCAGCAGGCCGCCGGCGGCGTTCAGCTGGTCGGCCATGAGCTCCAGGGTGTTGCGCTCGGGCTCGCCCAGGAAGGAGGCCGGGCCGGTGACCGAGAGCACCGCGCCGATTTTGATGGGCTCGGCGGCGGAGGCGGCCAGCAC
>JAEXTU010000146.1 GCA_023453335.1 Pseudomonadota bacterium
GGCCCGGACCGTGGGTTCGCTCACCGCGCCGTGCGCCAGCAGCACCGGCTCGGGCACCCCGAGCAGCCCGGACTTCACGGCGTTGGCGTAGGCCACCACCCCGCCAATGAACCAGTCCGAACTGCCCGCCACCTCGGTGAGCGCCGCGGCAATGAGCCCCGCGGTGCAGGACTCGGCCGTGCCCAGCCGCCAGGAGCGGTTGCGCAACTGCTCGCCGATCCGCTCGGCCAGAATGAGGGAGTTGACCATGGCCGCAGACTAGCAACAGGAGGTTTGCCTTACAAGGCGGCTTGCGGTAGTTCCTCTCGCTGTTCGGAAGAGATTGCCCTCCGGGGGCTCAAGGGCCGGCGGCCCTTGAGAATCCCCATAAGGAGATTCCAATGCTGGATATGAAATTCGTGCGCGGCAATGTCGAAGCCGTTCGGGAAGCCATGGCCAAGCGGCATGCGGACGTGGGCCTGGACGCCTTCCTGGAGCTGGACGCCCGGCGGCGGGCCATGCTGACCGAGGTGGAGGCGCTCAAGGCCGAGCGCAATGCGGCCTCGGCCGAGGTGGGCAAGCGCAAGCGCGCGGGCGAGAACGCCGACGACCTCATGGCCCGGGTGGGCGAGGTGAACGAGCGCACCAAGGTGCTGGAGAAGGATCTGGCCGCGGTGGACGAGCAGGTGTCGGCCTGGCTGCTCACGGTGCCCAACATCCCGCACGAGTCCGTGCCCGTGGGCCGGGACGAGAACGACAACCCCGAAATCTCCCGCTGGGGCACGCCGCGGGACTTCGCCTTCACGCCCAAGGAGCACTGGGAGATCGGCGCGGACCTGGGCGGCCTGGACTTCGAGCGGGCGGCCAAGCTGGCCGGCGCGCGGTTCGCGGTGGCCTCGGGGCCGGTGGCCCGGCTGGAGCGGGCGCTCACTGCGTTCATGTTGGACTTGCAGACCCAAGAGCACGGCTACCTGGAGGTCGCGCCGCCGCTCATGGTGAACCGGGCCACCATGACCGGCACCGGGCAGTTGCCCAAGTTCGCGGCGGACCTGTTCAAGCTGGAGGACTGGGACTATTTCCTGATCCCCACGGCCGAGGTGCCGCTGACCAACCTGTACCGGGACGAGGTGCTGGAGGACGCCGTGCTGCCCCTGCGCTTCACCGCGGGCACCCCGTGCTTCCGGTCCGAGGCCGGCTCCTACGGCAAGGACACCAAGGGGCTGATCCGGCAGCACCAGTTCACCAAGGTGGAGCTGGTGCGCATCGAGCGGCCCGAGGAGTCCTACGCCGCGCTGGAGGCCATGCGCGGGCACGCGGAAGAGGTGCTCCGGCGCCTCGAGCTGCCCTACCGGGTGATCACCCTGTGCACCGGGGACATGGGCTTTTCCGCAGCCAAGACCTACGACATCGAGGTCTGGCTGCCCGGCCAGGGCAAGTACCGGGAGATCTCGTCCTGCTCCAACTGCGAGGACTTCCAGGCGCGGCGGGCGGGCATCCGCTACCGGCCGGCCGGGAGCAAGAAGCCGGCCTTCGTGCACACCCTGAACGGGTCGGGCCTGGCCGTGGGCCGGACCCTGGTGGCGGTCTTGGAGAACTGCCAGCAGGCGGACGGGACGGTGAAGGTGCCCGCGGCGCTGGTGCCCTACATGGGCGGGGTGGAGGCGCTCGCGCCCCGGGGCTGAGCCAATACGGCCCCCGGAGGCCGGGAACGCCCGCGCGATATTGCCCCGCCCGGCGAAGTGTCGTAGGGGTGGCTTGACAGGCGGAAATGCGGCGTTTAGGTTCCGCTTCCTTCGAGTGGGCCGTTAACTCAGTCGGTAGAGTATCTGCCTTTTAAGCAGAGAGTCGCTGGTTCGAGCCCAGCACGGCCCACCAGTTCTTCTCTCGGAGCGCCTGGCAACAGTGCGGCGAACGGGCCGGCCGCCTTCGGACGGCCGGCCTTTTTCCTGCCCGGGGAAAGGCGCTGCGGGCCGGCTTGACCAGCGCCCGCAGTTGCTGCATTTTGTGCTTGACACGAAGGCCCCACTTCTGGGAAAGAACGCCGCACGCGAACAGCGTACAGGTCCCCATCGTCTAGTGGCCTAGGACGTCGGCCTCTCACGCCGATAACACCGGTTCAAACCCGGTTGGGGACGCCACAAGAAATCGGGCGGTCAGGAAAACCTGGCCGCCCGTCCCTTTTGCGGGGTGGGGAAAAGGGTCAGGGCTCGCGCAGAAGGCGCAGGCCGACGTCGTTGCGCCGGGCGTCGGGCGGGCCCAGGGCCAGGCCCAGGGCCTGGGACCCGGAGGGACCGTCGTCCCAGCCGCCGCCGCAGAATGCCAGCCCGGCCAGGGGATCGTCCGGCCGGGCCGGCCCGCCATCGCCGCACAGTTCGCGGACATTGCCGCTCAGGTCGTGCAGGCCCAACTTGTCCGGGGCCTTGCTCCCCACCGGGTGGGTGGAGCCCCTGCTGTTGCCCGCGTGCCAGGCCGCCTTGTCCGCGGCCTTGCGGGCGAGCTCCCCAGGCAGGCCGCCGGAGCGGGCGGCGAAGCTCCACTCCCGGTTGGTGGGCAGGCGGAACCGGGCGGAGCCCGACGCGTTCAGCCGGGCGATGAATTCCTGGACCTCGGGCAGGGAGACCGACTCCACCGGGTAGGCATCGCCCTTGGCGAAGGCCGAGGGGTTGCCGCCCATGACCGCGCGCCACTGGCCCTGGGTCACCTCGCAGCGACCCAGCCAGAACCCGTCCACGCGCGGCACGCTACGCGGGTCGTCGTCCCCGTAGTAGCCGTCCCGCGCGATGGGGCCGGAGTTCGGCTTGTCCACCCCGCCCCCCACCCAGACGAACACCAT
The DNA here is from genome assembly GCA_023453335.1 of Pseudomonadota bacterium. Lineage (GTDB taxonomy): Bacteria > Desulfobacterota > Desulfovibrionia > Desulfovibrionales > Desulfovibrionaceae > UBA6814. Next base: position 2,813 of record JAEXTU010000146.1, read on the forward strand.
GCCGGTGGCCGGCTCCTGCCAGGTGTCCCCCTCCCGGGGCTGGGCGTGGAGCAGGACGGGCAGGGCCAGGCAGCAGGCCAGGAGCACGGCGGGCAGGACAGGGCGGTTCAGCATGGCGCATCCTCTAGGTTGCGGGTGACAAGCGCGCCGAGCCGGCGTTGGGCGTTGCGCGCCGGCCGGGCGGCCCCCCTCTCAACGCCGGTTCTTCTGGGTCCAGGCCGCGGCCAGGCGGCGGGCCTCGGCCGCCTGGGCCGGGTCCAGGCGAACGGCCACTGCGGCCAGGGCCTCCGCGGCCTCCGCGTCCCCCTGCGCCGCGGCCAGGCTCAGCCACAGGTGGGCCTTGACCGCATCCGGCCCCAGGCCCTCGCCGCGGGCATACAGGAGGCCCAGCCGGCGCTGCGCCGCGGGGTGGCCCTGCTCCGCCGCAGCGCTGAACAGCCCGGCCGCAACGGGAAGGTTCCTGTCCACCCCCCGGCCCTCGGCATGCAGGCTGCCCAGGCCATACTGGGCCGCGGCGTTCCCGGACTCGGCCGCCTTCCGGTACAGGTCCACGGCCTTGCCGTAATCCTGCTTCACCCCATGCCCGGAAACGTACATGTCCGCCAGGCTGGCCTGGGCCGGCGCGTATCCCTGGTCCGCGGCCCGGGCGCACCAGCGGCCTGCCGCCACGTAGTCCTGTGGCACGCCCTTGCCGGCGTGGTACAGGCCGGACAGGGCGTGCTGCGCCGCGGGGTAGCCCTGCTCCGCGGCCTTGGCCATCCAGGCGGCGGCCTCCGCGTAATCCTGCCTGACCGCCTCGCCCCGGGCGTACATGCCCCCGACCGCTGCCTGGGCCACGGGCAGCCCCTGCTCCGCGGCCTTGCGGTACCAGTCCAGGGCCGCCTTGGAGTCCTGGGCCACGCCCGCCCCCTTGGCGTACATGAGGCCCAGGAAGAACTGCGCGTTCCGGTTCTCCTGCCGGGCGGATTGCAGATACCAGCGGATGGCCTGGCCGTAGTCCTGGAGCACGCCGTCGCCGCCGTAGTAGCGCAGGCCCAGGTAGAACTGGTCGTCGGGGTCCCCGCGCCGGGCGCCCCGTTCCAGGTCCTCCAGCGGGACGTCGGGGTAGGCGGCCAGGCCGGGGGCGGCCGGGGCGGCGGCCCAGGCCGCCAGGGCCAGCAG
>JAEXTU010000199.1 GCA_023453335.1 Pseudomonadota bacterium
GATTTCACCCAGCACACCCGGAGCCGCACCCTGGAGGAGCCCACCCACGCCACGGAGGACATCCTGGCCGCGGCCCTGGCGCTCTTGGCCGGCGTCTCCCTGGAGCGGGAGCTGCGGCTCATCGGTCTGTCCGTGTCCAACCTGGACCGCCTGGGCCCCCGGCCCCGCCTGCTCCCCGACCCGGCGGCCGAGCGCCGGGGCAAGCTGGACGCGGCCCTGGACGCCATCGGCGAGAAGTTCGGCAAGAAGGCGGTGCGGCGGGGGCGGACCTTCGGGTTCAAGGATTGACCGGGGCTGCCCCCGGCGCTAGATGGGGAGCATGAGCACCACGACCCGCATCGAACACGACACCATGGGGCCGGTGGAAGTGCCGGCGGACGCGCCGTGGGGGGCCCAGACCCAGCGGGCGGTGGAGAACTTCACCATCGGGCCGGAGCGCATGCCCGTGCAGGTGGTGCGCTGCCTGGGGCTCATCAAACTGGCCGCGGCCCGGGCCAACGCCGCCCTGGGCACCCTGGACCCGGGGCGGGCCGGCCGCATCGAGCCCGCGGCCCGCGAGGTCTGGGAGGGCAGGCTCGACCACGCCTTTCCCCTGGTGGTCTGGCAGTCGGGCTCGGGCACCCAGACCAACATGAACGTGAACGAGGTCATTGCCCGCCGGGCCATGGAGCTGGCCCCGGGCGAGCCCATCCACCCCAACGACCACGTGAACCGCTCCCAGTCCACCAACGATGCCTTTCCCGCGGCCATGCACATGGCCGCTGCCTTGCGGATGAGCAACGAGCTCCTGCCCGCCCTTGCCGGCCTGGCCAAGTCCCTGGATGCCAAGGCCGGGGAGTTTTCGGGCATCGTCAAGTCCGGCCGCACCCACCTCATGGACGCCGCGCCGCTCACCCTGGGCCAGGAGTTCTCGGGCTACGCGGCCCAGGCCCGGGACTGCGCCACCCGCCTGGAGCAGGCCCGGGACGGGCTCCTGCCCCTGCCCCTGGGCGGCACCGCGGTGGGCACCGGCCTGAATTCGGTGCTGGGCTATGCCGAGCGGTCCGTGGCCGAGATCGCCCGGGAGACCGGGCTGCCCTTCACCGTCGCGGGCAATTTCTTCGCGGGCCTGGCTGCGCACGACGCGGCGGCGCATGCCTCGGCGGCCTGCCGCTCCCTGGCCGGCGCGCTCCTGAAGATCGCCGGGGACCTGCGCTGGGCCGGGTCCGGGCCGCGCTGCGGCCTGGCCGAGCTGCGCCTGCCCGAGAACGAGCCGGGCTCCTCCATCATGCCCGGCAAGGTGAACCCCACCCAGTGCGAGGCGGTGCGCATGGCCTGCGTGCAGGTCATGGGCCTGGACGCGGCCTGCGCCCTGGCCGGGTCCCTGGGCGAGTTCGAGCTGAACGTGCTCAAGCCCCTCCTGGCGTACAACCTGCTGGCCGAGCTGGGCCTGCTGGCCGGCTGCTGCCGGGCGCTCACGGACAAGGTGTTGGACGGGCTTTCCCCCAACCGGGAGCGGCTGGCGGCCTATGCCGGCCGGACCCCCATGCTGGCCACCGCCCTGGCCCCGGCCATCGGCTACGAAAAGGCCGCGGAGGTGGTGAAGCTGGCCCTGGCCGAGGACCTGGACGTGAAGGCCGCCTGCCTGCGCCTGGGGCTGCTTTCCGAGGCGGAGTTGGACCGGCTGCTGGACCTGGAGCGCTTCCTGGGACCGGCCCAGGCCGGCGGAAAACGGGGTTGATTTCCCGGGCCGGGGAGGATACCCCGGCCGTGCGTCGACGCACAAAAACGAACGGGGCGACGCCTGTCGGCATCGCCCCGGGACCATCGGTGGGGTGGCTGGAGGGACTTGAACCCTCGCCCTTCAGGGCCACAACCTGACGCGCTAACCAACTGCGCCACAGCCACCACAGAGGGAAGGACTTCTACCCACGAAACCATCCGCGGTCAAGTGAACAAAACGGTCTTTCAGGAAGGAACATGGACAAGCTCATCATCAAGGGCGGGCGGCCCCTGCGCGGCCGCATCCGGGTCAGCGGCTCCAAGAACGCGGCCCTGCCCATCCTCTTCGCCGCCCTCCTGGTGGATAGCGAGATACTCTACCGTAACGTGCCCCGGCTGGCGGACATCCGCACCACCTTGAAGCTCCTGGAGATACTGGGGTGTGAGACCACCTTCGAGGGCAACGAGGCCCGGGTGCTGCCCGGCAGCCTCAAGTGCGAGGCACCCTATGAACTGGTCTAGACAATGCGCGCCTCGGTGCTCTGCCTGGGGCCGCTCATGGCCAAGCTGGGCGAGGCCAAGGTGGCCCTGCCCGGAGGCTGCGCCATCGGCGCGCGGCCGGTGGACATGCACCTCAAGGCCCTGGAGCGCATGGGCGCGACCTTCGACCTGGACTCGGGCTACATCCACGGAAAATGCGACCGGCTCAAGGGCGCGCACATCCAGTTCCCCTTCCCCACGGTGGGGGGCACCGAGAACCTGCTCATGGCCGCGGCCCTGGCCGAGGGCGAGAGCGTGTTGGACAATGCAGCCCGCGAGCCGGAGATCGTGGACCTGGCCAATTTCCTGAACTTCTGCGGGGCGCAGATATCCGGGCACGGCACCAGCCAGATCCAGGTGCATGGCGTCCCGCGGCTGCGCGGCTGCACCTACCGCATCATGCCCGACCGCATCGAGGCCGGCACCTACCTGGCCGCCGCGGCCATCACCGACGGCGAACTGGAGGTGGAGCGCTGCCCCCTGTTCGAGATGGAGTCGGTGGCGGACGTTCTGCGGGAGATGGGCATGACCATCGAGGAGCAGGGCGACCTGGTGCTGGCCCGCCGCGGCAACGGCCTGCACGGGGTGGATGTGGTGACCCAGCCCTTCCCGGGCTTCCCCACGGACATGCAGGCCCAGGTCATGGCGGCCATGTGCGTGGCTGAGGGCTCGGGCATGATCCGGGAGACCATCTTCGAGAACCGCTTCATGCACGTGCCCGAGCTGGCCCGCATGGGGGCCAGCATCACCCTGGACGGCCGCACCGCGGTGGTGCGCGGGGTCAAGGCCCTGCGCGGCGCGCCGGTCATGGCCTCGGACCTGCGGGCCAGCGCCTCCCTGGTGCTGGCCGGCCA
>JAEXTU010000236.1 GCA_023453335.1 Pseudomonadota bacterium
GGCGCGCAGCGCGTCCAAGGCCCTGGCCACGGAGCGCGGGCACTTCCCGTCCTACGCCGACTCGGTGTGGGGCGAGCGCAACCTGGGCCCTTACCGCAACGCCACGGTGACCACCATCGCGCCCACCGGCACCCTGTCCATCATCGCCGGGTGCTCCTCGGGCATCGAGCCGCTCTTCGCTCTGGCCTTCACCCGCCACGTCATGGACGGGGAGAAGCTCACCGAGGTGAACCCCTATTTCGAGGACGCCCTGCGCGCGGCCGAGTGCCACAGCAAGAATCTCATGCGCGAGGTGGCGGAGAAGGGCACGGTGCAGCACCTGGAGCACCTGCCCGAGGGCATCCGCCGGGTCTTCGTCACCGCCCGGGACATCGCGGCCAAGTGGCACCTCAAGATGCAGGCCGCCTTCCAGAAATACACCGACAACGCGGTGTCCAAGACCGTGAACCTGCCCCACGAGGCCACCCAGGAGGACATCCGCACCATCTACTGGATGGCCTACGAGACCGGGTGCAAGGGCGTGACCGTGTACCGCGACGGGTGCAAGTCCACCCAGGTGCTGTGCACCGGCGAGTCCGGCCAGGAAAAGGCCTGCGAGGAGCCCGCCAAGGGCGTGGTCAAGGAACGGCCGGACCTCATGTACGGCTTCACCCAGAAGGTGGACACCGGCCTGGGCGTGCTCTACCTCACGGTGAACGAGGTGGACGGCAAGCCTTTCGAGGTGTTCTGCACCATCGGCAAGTCCGGCCGCTCCATCACCGCCAAGGCCGAAGCCATCGGCCGGCTGGTGTCCCTGGCCCTGCGCTCGGGCGTGGCCGTGACCGAGATCGTCAAGCAACTCAAGGGGATCGGCGGCGAGCACCCGGTGTTCCGCAAGAAGGGGATGCTCCTGTCCATCCCCGACGCCATCTCCTGGGTCCTGGAGAACCGCTACCTGGGCGGCTCGGCCAAGCCCGTGGTGGACGGCAACGGCAACGGCCTGGTCAATCCCTCCTGCCCGGACTGCGCCACGGAGCTGGTCTTCGAGGAGGGCTGCTTCGTGTGCAAGAACTGCGGGTACACCAAGTGCGGATAGAACCGGTCGAAAGCGTTCCCGAGGACCACGGCCCGGTCCTGGGCGAGGGCGAGCCCATGGTGGCGGTGCAGCGGCTCAGCCACAACTTCGGCAGCCACTGGGCCCTCAAGGACGTGTCCTTCACCCTGGGCAAGGGCGAGTTCCTCTTTTTGTTCGGCCCCTCGGGCGCGGGCAAGACCTCGCTCTTGCGCATCCTGCACGCGGCCCTGCCGCTCACCCGCGGCCTGGCCATGGTGGCCGGCTTCGATTTGCGCAAACTCTCCCGCGCCGACGTGCCCCGGCTGCGGCGGCAGGTGAGCGTGGTGTTCCAGGACTTCAAGATCATGCCCGAGCGCTCGGTGGCCGAGAACGTGGCCCTGCCCCTGGAGGTGCGCGGCATGTCCGGCGCCCAGATCCAGCGCCGGGTTCGCGCGGTGCTGCGCAGCCTGGAGCTGGAGAACAAGGCCGGCTGCGCCTGCGCCACCTTGTCCGGCGGTGAGCAGCAGCGGGTTGCCGTGGCCCGGGCCATCGTGGTCAACCCCAAGGTGCTCCTGGCCGACGAGCCCACCGGCAACCTGGACCACGACCTCTCCATCCGGCTCATGGAGGTCTTCTCCCAGTTCCACCAGTTCGGCACCACCATCATCGTGGCCACCCACGACCGCTCCCTGCTCTCCATCCCCAAGAACGCCCAGGTGCTGGAGCTGGCCGGCGGCCAACTCGGCGAGGCCGCGCCCGACCTGGTGTCCGAACTCGCCGGGGGGCCTACATGCTGACCCCCCGCCTCATGCTCCGCGGGGTGCGCGACCTGGCGGTCCATCCCTGGGCCCAGGCCCTGACCCTGGCCGCGGTGACCCTGGTGGCCTTCCTGGGCGGGCTGTTCTTCCTGGTGCTGCACAACCTGGACCGGGAGCTGGCCGCGGCCCGGGGCAGCGCCGCGTTCCAGGTCTACTGGAAGCCGGGCCTGGCCCAGGAGGAGATCGCCAAGCAGTGGAAGGAGCTGGCCGCCCTGCCCGGACTGGCCGACGCCCAGACCTTCACCCCGGACCAGGCCCTGGCCGACCTCATGGCCGCTATGAAGGGCAGCCTGGACCAGGGCTCCCTGGCCGCGCTCAAGGGCCAGAACCCCCTGCCCCCCACCGCGCTCCTGGTCTTCGACAGCCCCCAGGGCAACACCGCGGCCTGGGCCAAGGACATGGTGGCCAAGCTGTCCTCTAGGCCCGGGGTGGAGCGGGTGAACTACAACCCGCTGCAGATGGACCTGGCCCGTTCCTGGTCCGGGTTCACCCGGCGGGTGGCCTGGCCGCTCATGGGCTTTCTGGCCCTGGTGGTGGGGCTCTCCGTGGGCAACACCGTGCGCCTGTCGCTGCTCTCGCGGCAGAACGAGGTGGACATCCTGCAACTGGTGGGCGCTGGCCGCTGGTACATCCAGCTCCCCCTGCTCACCGCCGGCGCGGTGCAGGGACTCCTGGGCTCGACCCTGGCCCTGGCCATGCTCAAGGCGCTCCAGGCGGCGGTGGCCGGCCTGTTCGCCGCCCCGCCCCTGTCCCTCACCGTCCGCTTCCTCCCCCTGCCCGACGCGCTCCTCCTGGCCGCCACGGTCACCGGCGTCTGCGTCCTGGCCAGCAT
>JAEXTU010000249.1 GCA_023453335.1 Pseudomonadota bacterium
GAGTTTTCTGGCCCCTATCCCTTCCGCACGGGCACCAGCAGCAGGGGCGTGCGGGTGAGGCTGCAGACCTTGTGGGCCACCCGGCCCTCCAGCAGGGCGGCCAGGCCGGTGGAGCCGTGGGTGGCCATGACGATGACCCCGGCCTTGAACTCCTCGGCCAGGTCCACGATGGCCTTGGCCGGATCGCCGCGCAGGATGCGGCCGGCGGCCTGCACTCCCGACTCGGCCAGGGTTTGGACCTGGAGGGCCAGGCGCTCCTGGGCCTGGGCCACGGCCAGGTCCAGGAGGCGGACCGTGGCCCCGGGCAGGAAGCGGCTGGTGACTGCGCGCTGGCCGGCCAGGTCGTGGAACCCGGGCACCACCGTGGCCAGGAGCAGCCGAGAGGAGCAGGCCGCGGCCAGATCCAGGGCCACGGGCAGGGCCTGGGCGTGGTCCGGGTCGTCGTCCAGGGGCAGGAGCATGGGGTCGCAGGCAAAGGGCGCGGGTTGGCCGGCCTCGTCGGGCCGGGTGAGCAGCACCGGGCACCGGCCCAGGCTGGTGATCTTCTGGGCGATGCTGCCGAGCAGCAGGTGCAGGGCCTTGCCCCGGCCGTGCGAGCACATGACGATGAGGTCCTGGTCCAGCTCCCCGGCGTGGTCCGCGATGCTCCTGGCCACGTCGTCCACCTCGGCGGTGTGCACGTGGCGCTCCACCTCCACGCCGGGCGGGAAGGCCGCGGCCTTGGCCGCCAGATAGGCCTCGGCCTCGGCCTGGCTGCGCAGGTGGGCCTGGCCGTGCACCTCGCTTGGCGGGTTGCGCTCGATGGCGTGCAAGAGGGTGACCTTGGCGTGCAGGCGCTCGGCCAGCAGGGAGGCGGCGGGCAGGGCGGCCTCGGCCAGGGGGGAGCCGTCCAGGGGCACGAGGAGGTGGCGAATCATGGCTCAGGCTCCGAAAAGGGTGTCGTAGAGCAGGTACATGTTCAGGGCGATGATGAGCGCGGCGATGGCCCAGGCCGCGGCGGTGGTGGCCCGATGGTTGGCGAGCGGCCCCATGAGCCCCCGGTCGCTGGTGAACATGATGAGGGGCACCACCGCGAAGGGCAGGCCGAAGGAGAGCACCACCTGGCTGAGCACCAGGGTGCGGGTGGGGTCCAGGCCCAGGCCGATGACCAGCAGCGACGGCGCGATGGTGACCAGGCGGCGGACCCAGACCGGGATGTGCCGCTCCAGGAAGCCCTGCATAATGATCTGGCCCGCGCTGGTGCCCACGGTGGAGGAGGACAGGCCGGACACCAGCAGGGACAGGGCGAAGACCCATTCCGCGGCCTTGCCCAGCAGGGGCTCCAGGGTGCGGTGGGCCTCCTCGATGCTGGCCACCTGGGCCAACCCGGCCGCGTGGAAGGTGGAGGCGGCCATGAGCAGCATGGCGGCGTTGACGAAGCCGGCGATGCCCATGGCGATGACCACGTCGGCCAGCTCGAAGCGGAACAGGCGCTTCATCTGGCCCGCGTCGCGGACCACGATGCGGCCCTGGGTGAGGCCGGAGTGCAGGAAGATCACGTGGGGCATGACCGTGGCCCCCAGGATGCCCGAGGCCAGGACCACGCTCTCCAGGCCGGCGAAGCGGGGGACCGCCACGTGGGCCGCCACGCTGGCCCAGTCGGGCTGGGCGATGATGGTTTCCACCAGGTAGCACAGGGCGATGACCCCCACCATGCCGGAGATGACCGCCTCCAGGGGCCGGAAACCGTAGCGCTCCAGGCCCAGGATGAGCAGGGTGGCCACCGCGGTGAGCAGCGCGCCCACGAACAGGGGCACCCCGAAGAGCAGGTAGAAGCCCAGGGCCGCGCCCAGGAACTCGGCCAGGTCGGTGGCCATGGCCACCAGCTCCATGAGCACCCACATGACGATGACCACCGGGAAGGGGAAGCGGCGGCGGCAGTGCTCGGCCAGGTTCAGGCCGGTGGCGATGCCCAGCTTGGCCGACAGGGGCTGGATGAGCATGGCCATGAGGTTGCTGGCCACGATGACCCAGACCAGCAGGTAGCCGTACTGCGCCCCGGCCTGGATGTTGGTGGCGAAGTTGCCCGGGTCCACGTAGGCCACCGAGGCGATGAAGGCCGGGCCCAGGAAGGGCAGGAGCCGCGCCAGCCGCCCCTGGGGCGGCGCGGTGCCGTCGAGCACCCCGTGGGCGATCTCCAGGGTGCGCCGGGTGGACTGGTCGGTCTTTTCCGGGGGCATGCCCAAGGCTATAGACAACCGCGCGGCCCGGGGCAAGGCATTTCGGGCCGGCGCGGCCCGGATCGCCGGGGATCCGGGCCGCGCCTGGGGACTAGTGCATGCCGTGCAGGATGTGGGGATTGACCTCGGCCAGGCTGGGGGTGCCGGTGAGGACCATGGCCGCCAAAAGCGCGCCGCGCAGCTTCTCGATGAGCGCGCGCACCCCCTCCTCCAGGCCGCCCACCGCGGCGATGGAGAAGGGCCGGCCCACCATGACCGCGTCCGCGCCCAGGGCCAGCATCTTGAGCACGTCGCCGCCGGTGCGCACGCCGCCGTCGGCCAGCACCGCGATGCGGCCCTGCACCGCCTCGGCCACCGCAGGCAGCACCTCGGCGGTGCCCGGGGTGGAGTCCAGGACCCGGCCGCCGTGGTTGGAAACCACGATGGCGTCGGCCCCCACCTCCACGGCCAGATGGGCCTCGGCCGGGGTCATGACCCCCTTAAGGATGAACTTCATGCCCGCCTTGCCGATGATCTCGCGCAGCTTTTCCGGGGTCTTGGGACCCACGGGCCGGCCCATCTTCCTGAGGGTGATGAGCCCGGCGGCGTCGATGTCCATGCCTGCCACCGTGGCCCCGGTGTCCCTGGCCTTGGCCAGCTTGTCGTAAAGCTCGGCGTCCTCCCAGGGCTTGATGAAGGGGATGCCGGAGCCGAACTCCTTGATGGCGGCCAGGCCTGACTCGTGGATGAAGGGGGGTACGCCGTCGCCGGTGCAGCCCACCAGGCCCTCGGCCTTGCAGCCGCCGATCACCGAGCGGGCGTACTCCTCCTCGGTGATCTTGCCGCCCATGTTGAAGCTCACCCCGCCGATGGGCGCGGCCAGCACCGGCATGGCCAGGGGCAGGCCCAGGACCTCGGTGCGGGTGTCGGGCTCGGTGGCGGCGTGGATGGTGCGCATGTTGAATTTCAGCCTGGCCAGGGCGTCGACGTTGGCCTTGAAGGACGAGCCGGTACCCAGGCCGCCCATGCCCGGCACCTCGCCGGCGCAGGCGCGGCCGTCGCACACCGGGCAGACCCGGCAGAAGCCCTTCATGCGTTCCTTGGCGGTCTCGCGGAAGTCGGCCATATGCATGCTCCTGGAGATAAGGGAAAGGTTGGGCCGCTGCCGATGCAGGCGTCCGTTCCCGCCTGCATAAATCCCTGCTCCCGTGCCGTCAATTGCCCGGAACCACGGGATTCTCTGTCCCCTGCTTGGCAAGCGGGGGACGGCCGGGTATCCTGGTCCGACCCGGCGCCCTCCTGGCCGGGCCAGGAGGAGACCGTGCCCGCCGACCGCAGCCAGACCCCGCCCCGCAAGCCCTCGGGCGTGTTCGTGGTGCCCGCCGGGGTGAAGTACCTGGACACCCTGCAGCTGGCCGGGCTGGAGCGGGCCTTCCGGGCCTGGGCCGAGGCCCCGGGCCGGCGCGACGTGGCCGCCTCGCGCCGGCGCATGCTCCTGGCCTTCCTGCTGCTGCGCTTCACCGGGGCCAAGCTGGGCGAGATACTGGACCTGGAGCCGGCCCGGGACCTGGAGCAGGGCGAGGTGCGCCTGGGCCGCAGCGGCAAGGACCCGGGCCGCAGCGTGAGCATTCCCGAAGAACTGGTCCGGGACCTGGCTACGGCCTTGGCCGACCCGGACCTGGCCGGGTATCTGCCCAGATTGTTCGCCGTGGACCAGGGCCACCTGCGCCGCAAGTTCTACGAGCGGGCCGGCGAGGCCGGCCTGCCCCAGGACCTGGTGAATCCCACGGTGCTGCGCCGCTCCCGGGCCATCGAGCTCCTGCGCGAGGGCCTGCCCCTGCCCATGGTGCAGAAGGTGCTGGGCCAGTCCACCGCCAACCTGGCCGCGGGCTACCTGGACGTGTCCGACGCGGACCTGCAGCAAGTGCTCTCGCATTTCGTGGCCGCGGAGGCCAGGCGCACCTCCAGCGCGCGCAACGCCTTCTACGGCCGGGTGGCCCGGGTGGAGCGCGGGGACATCCAGGCCCGGGTGGAGTTGGAGACCCTGGGCGGGCACACCCTGGTCTCGATCATCACCCTGGACAGCCTCGAGTCCCTGGCCCTGCGGCCGGGCGCCTTCGCCACCGCGGAGATCAAGGCCCCCTGGGTCATAGTGACCCGCGACGGCAAGGCCCCGGCGTGCAGCGCGGAGAACCGCCTGGCCGGCACGGTGGAGGCGGTGCGCCGCGGCCGCATCAGCGCCGAGGTCATCCTGCGCCTGGCCGACGACACCCGGCTGTGCGCCATCGTCACCGCCCCCAGCCTGGACGCCCTGGCCCTGGAGCCCGGGGCCAAGGCCCGGGCCTTCTTCAGCGCCTTCGCCGTGGTGCTGCGGGTGGAGTAGTCCGGGGCCTTCCCGGCGACCCGGCCCGGCGGACAGGTAACACGAATTATAAAATTGTAGCAAAATTTGTTGACAACATACGCTGCAAGGCGCAGGTTGCACACACCGGTTTGCGAAACGGCTGCGTGAGGGTCCGGCAACCAGCTACCTGAGGGGGGAGTTCCATGCACATGGCGGATGCGCTCATCTCGCCCGCGGTGGGCGGGGTCATGTGGGCGGCCACGGCGGGGGTCATGGTCCACTGCTCGCGCACGCTGCGCGACCGCTTCGACTCGCTGCAGGCGCCGCTCATGGGCGTGCTGGCCGCCTTCATCTTCGCGGCCCAGATGATCAACTTCACCATCCCGGGCACCGGCTCCAGCGGCCACCTGGGCGGGGGCCTCATCCTGGCCGTGCTCCTGGGGCCCCAGGCCGCCTTCCTGGCCATCGCCTCGGTGCTCACGGTGCAGGCCCTGTTCTTTGCCGACGGCGGCCTCCTGGCCCTGGGCTGCAACATCTTCAACCTGGGCTTCTTCCCCTGCTTCATCGCCTACCCCTTCATCTATCGAAAGCTAGCGGGCGACACCCCCACCCGGGGCCGCATCCTGGCCGGGTCCCTGGCGGCGGCCGTGGCCGGGCTCCAGATGGGGGCCTTCGGGGTGGTGCTGGAAACCGTGGCCTCGGGCATCTCCGACCTGCCCTTCTCCACCTTCGTGCTGCTCATGCAGCCCATCCACTTGGCCATCGGCGTGGTCGAGGGCCTAGTCACCGCGGCGGTGGTGGGCTTCGTGGCCAGCGCCCGGCCCGAGGTCCTGGACCTGGCCCGGGGCCAGGTCGCCCTGTCCGCGCACCCCGGGGGCCTATCCCTGCGCAAGGTCCTGGCCGGCCTGGCCGCGGCCGCGGTCATCACCGGCGGCATGCTCTCCTGGTTCGCCTCGGCCTACCCGGACGGCCTGGAGTGGTCCATGGCCGGGGTGTCCGGCAAGGAGGAACTGGAGGCCCCGGCGGGCGGCATCCACGAGAGCCTGGCCCGGCTCCAGGAAAAGACCGCCATCCTGCCCGACTACGGGTTCAAGGCCCCCGAGGCCGAGAAGTCCGCCGAAGCCGCGGCCGAGCCGGCTGCGGAAAAGGGCCATGAGGCCGCCCCGGCCTGGCCCGCGGTGGAGGCCGGGACCAGCGTATCCGGCCTGGTGGGCGGGGCCCTCACCCTGCTGCTGGCCGGGGTGGTGGGACTGCTCTTGAAAAGACGGGCCAGGTCGGCGTAAGACAACCCGTCCTTTGGAACCTTTTCGGGCAGGGGACGCAGTCCCCTGCCCTTTTTGCGGCGGAACGCATGGGCGGCATCGAGAACTCCCTGAACCAGATCGGCGAGCTGGACCGCCTGGCGGCCCAGGACACCGCCCTGCACCGCCGCGCCCCCCGGGCCAAGCTGGTGGCCACCCTGGGCTTCATCGTGGCGGTGGTCTCCTTCAACCGCTACGAGGTCTCGGCCCTGCTCCCCCTGGCCCTGTACCCGGTGGCCCTGGCCGGCCTGGGTGAGATCCCGGCCCGCTGGCTCCTGCGCAAGCTGCTCATCGCCTCGCCCTTCGCAATCATGGTGGGCCTGGCCAACCCCTTTCTGGACACCGCGCCCCTGCTTCATATCGGCGGCCTGGCCGTGTCCGGGGGCTGGGTGTCCTACGCCTCCATCCTGCTCCGCTTCGCCCTCACCGTGAGCGCGGCCCTGGCCCTGGTGGCCGGCACCGGATTCAACACCGTGTGCATGGCCCGGGGCCGGCTGGGCGCGCCGCGGGCCTTCGTGGTCCAGCTGCTCTTCCTCTACCGCTACCTCTTCGTGCTGGCCGAGGAGGGCCTGCGCATGGTGCGCGCCCGCAACCTGCGTTCCTTCGGGGGCCGGGGCCAGGGCATGAAGGTCTACGCGGCCATGCTCGGCCAGCTCCTGTTGCGCACCATGGACCGCGCTCAGCGCATCCACCAGGCCATGCTCTGCCGCGGCTTCGACGGCCAGTTCCGGGTGGGGCAGCCCTTGGCCTTCGGCCCGGCGGACCTGGCCTTCACCCTGGGCTGGCTGGGCTTCTTCGCCCTGGCCCGCGCGGTCATCCTGGCCCAGCTCCTGGGCCGCAGCGACACGGGGGTTTTCGGGTGAGCCACCACATCGTCGAGGTCCGCGACCTGAAATATGCCTACCCGGACGGCACCACGGCCCTGGACGGGGTCAGCTTCCGCATCCTGCACGGCGAGTCCGTGGCCCTGGTGGGGGCCAATGGCGCGGGCAAGTCCACCCTGCTCCAGCACCTGAACGGCTGCCTGGCCCCGGCCGGGGGCCAGGTGCGCATCGGCGACTCCCCCCTGGCCCCCGCGACCCTGGCCGAGGTGCGGCGCACCGTGGGCATGGTGTTCCAGGACCCGGACGACCAGCTCTTCATGCCCACGGTGGAGGACGACGTGGCCTTCGGCCCCCTGAACCTGGGCCTGCCCATGCTGGAGGTGGCGCAGCGGGTGGTGGAGTCCCTGGACACCGTGGGCTGCCTGGACCTGGCCACCCGGCCGCCCTACCGCCTGTCCGGCGGCGAGAAGCGGGCGGTGGCCATCGCCACGGTGCTGGCCATGCGGCCGAGCATCCTGGTGCTGGACGAGCCCAGCTCCAACCTGGACCCCCGCGCCCGGCGGCAGTTCATCGACATGCTGCGCACCTTCACCCACACCAAGATCATCGCCACCCACGATCTGGACATGGTCCTGGACCTGTGCGAGCGCACCATCGTGCTGCACAGGGGCCGGGTGCTGGCCGACGGCCCCACCCTGGACATCTTCACTGACGACGCCCTGCTCCGGCAGGGCCGGCTGGAGCGGCCCCTGTGCATGCAGGGCCTGGGCGCGGCCCACGTGCACGTGCACCGGCACGGGGACGGGCCGGCCCACAAGCACCTGCACGACCACTCCGGGCACGGCGGCCCGGCCGCGGACCACGGCCCGCACGACCACGAGCATCCCGACCACGACCATGCCGGCCCCGCCCACGACCACGGGCACGGGCCGCACGACCACGACCACGAGCACTAGCCCCCTTGCCCCTGGCCCCGGGCCGCGCTAGGGTCCGGGGCCATGGCCGAACCGCTGCACTTCCCCGAGCTGGTCCCTCCGCCGGACCTGGCGGTGGCCTTCGGGGGCGGGGACTTCGCGGGCCTGGGCCGGCAGATGGTGGGGCTCCTGGGCGAGCTGGGCCTCTCGCCGGCCTCCCGGGTCCTGGACATCGGCTGCGGCGCGGGCCGCATCGCCCATGCGCTCCTGCCGGTGCTGGGGCCGGAGGGCCGCTACGAAGGCTTCGACCTCTTTCCCGCGGGCGTGGAGTGGTGCGCCGCACACTACCACCCCCGCTTCTCCAACTTCCGCTTCCAACACGTGCCGGTGTACAACCGGCTCTACTACCCCTACGGCACGGTGCGCGCCGACGCCTTCGCCTTTCCCTATCCGGACGCCAGCTTCGACCTGGCGGTGGCCACCTCGGTGTTCACCCACATGTACCCGGCCGACGTGGAGCACTACCTGGACGAGGTGCGGCGGGTGCTGGCCCCGGGCGGCGGGCTGCTGGCCACCTTCTTCCTCCTGGACCCGGACACCGAGGCGGCCATGGCCGCGGGCCGCGCCAACCCCGCCTTCCCCCACCGCTTCGGGGTCTTCGCCGTGGCCGATACCAAGAGCCCGGAGGACGCGGTGGCCTTTCAGGCCGCCTTCACGGCCAGGCTCTTCGCGGCCAAAGGCTTCGCCATCCGCCGCACCACCCGCGGCCACTGGCGTGGCTCCCCGGACGAAACCCACCAGGACGCGGTGCTGGCGACCTCCGGCTAGGCGCGGTCGAACGTGCCTCCGTCTCCTTGTCGACTTCGAAGGGCGGGAAATCCCACTGGCACAGTTGACAATGATTCTCATTAACACTAAAAGAACGGCATGCGGCAGCCCACCACCCAGCCCCGGCCC
>JAEXTU010000269.1 GCA_023453335.1 Pseudomonadota bacterium
CGGCCGGGGCAGAACAGGCGAAGAGGACGCCTACTTGCTCATCATCTCCATGAATTCCTTGTTGCTCTTGGAGCCCTTCATCTTGTCCAGGAGGAACTCCATGGAGTCGATGGGGCTCATGGGAGCCAGTATCTTGCGCAGAATCCAGACCCGGTTGAGCACGTCGTCGGCGAGCAGCAGCTCTTCCTTGCGGGTGCCCGAGCGGGTGATGTCGATGGCCGGGTAGCCCCGCTTCTCGGAGAGGTGGCGCTCCAGGATGATCTCCATGTTGCCGGTGCCCTTGAACTCCTCGAAGATGACTTCGTCCATGCGCGAGCCGGTGTCGATGAGCGCGGTGGCGATGATGGTCAGGCTGCCGCCCTCCTCAATGTTGCGGGCCGAGCCGAAGAAGCGCTTGGGCCGTTGCAGGGCGTTGGCGTCCAGGCCGCCGGAGAGCACCCGGCCGGAGGAGGGAGTCACCGCGTTGTAGGCGCGGCCCAGGCGGGTGATGGAGTCGAGCAGGATAACCACGTCCATCTTGCGCTCCACCAGGCGCTTGGCCTTCTCCAGCACCATCTCGCAGACCTGGACGTGCCGGGTGGGCGGCTCGTCGAAGGTGGAGGAGATGACCTCGGCCTTGACCGAGCGGGCCATGTCGGTCACTTCCTCGGGCCGCTCGTCGATGAGCAGCACGATGAGGTAGACCTCGGGGTGGTTGGCGTTGATGGAGTTGGCGATGTTCTGGAGCAGCATGGTCTTGCCGGTGCGGGGCGGGGCCACGATGAGCCCGCGCTGCCCCCCGCCGATGGGGGTCATGAGGTCGATGACCCGGCCGGAGTAGTTCTGCTGGCCGTTCTCCATCACGAAGCGCTTGTTGGGGTAGATCGGGGTCAGGTTGTCGAAGAGGACCAGGTTCTTGGTCTCCTCGGGCCGGGCGAAGCCGATCTCGTTGACCTTGAGCAGGGCGAAGTAGCGCTCGCCCTCCTTGGGCGGCCGGATCTGGCCGGAGATCACGTCGCCCTTGCGCAGGCCGAAGCGGCGGATCTGGGAGGGGGAGACGTAGATGTCGTCCGGTCCCGGCATGTAGCTGTACATGGGGGAGCGGAGGAAGCCGAAGCCGTCGGGCAGGATTTCGAGCACGCCTTCGCCGAAGATGTTCCCGTTCTGGGAGGCGCAGGCCTTGAGCAGGGCGAAGATGAGTTCTTGTTTGCGCAGGCCGGAGGGATTCTCGATCTCGTACTGCTCCGACAGCTCCATGAGCTCGGACATGCTCTTCATCTTGAGTTCGGATAGGTTCATAAACGGCTCCAAGGACAGTCTACTCCTCTGGGTCAAGGTTCAAAACGCCAGGCGCTCCAGGGCAAGAGGCCCTGGTGCAGAAAACTATGACGCAACCCTGGGAAAGATCATGAACCCGCAACAGCGGAACGCATGCAGTGGCGCAGGCGAGGTGCAATCGGCCGCGCGGCGGCGCCATACAACACGGATCGGTCGGGACGGGTTCCTCGCGGAAAAGGCCCTCGGCGTCAGCTTCGGATACGGGTTCTATCGAGAGATGTCAGGCTGAAGCGCACGGCGCCGGATGGCGGAACGTCAAGCAATCGCAGTGCTAGTCCAGGCATCTAACGGAAGGCATACCCCTAGGCAAGCCTTTTTTACGCCTCTTCTGCATCTTCGCGCTTTTTCAGTACGTCCTCGAACAATGCCTCGATGCGGCTGCGCACCTCGGACTGCTCCGAGCCCAGGGCGTACGCCAGCTCCATGGTGATGAGCCCCATGGCCTGCTCCAGCAGCCGGTGCTCGCCAAAGGACAGTTCCTTGTCCTTGCCGATGAGCAAGAGTTCCTTGAGTACGTAGGCCACGTCGGCCAGGTCCCCGCTCTTGAGCTTTTCCGAGTACTCCCGGTAGCGGCGGTTCCAGTTCTGGCCGGAATAGCCGGTGAAGTCCGAGCGGTCCTTGAGGGAGTCCAGGATCTTCTTGCCCTTGCGGGCGGAGCACACCGGCCGCAGGCCCACGTTGGCTGCGTTGCTCACCGGAACCATCAGGGTGACGTTGTTGGAGAGGATGCGGACGATGTAGAATTCGGTCTCGATCCCACCGATGGTCTGGTGCTCGATGCGTTCGACCCGGCCGACGCCCTGGGCCGGATAGACGACCAACTGGTTGATCGCAAACAAGAGGTTCTCCGGTGCGGTGGATATGACTCCGCAAAGATTCAATCTATCGCATTCGTGTTGATTAGTCCATGCCCTCATGACTGAGCATCCTCCGGACGGGCGTCAAACGCGTTGACCTGTTGGGCGGCCAGAGCCGGGCCTCTTCGAGCAAAGGTCCGGATGCCGGACACCGCCGCGGCCAGCACCGGGTCCAGGAGCGCCTGCTCCTCGGCCTCGAAGTCGGCCAGCACGTAGTCGGCCGGGTCGCTCGGTCCCGTGGGACCCGTGGGCCGGCCCACGCCCAGGCGCAGGCGGTAGAAATCCCGGGTGCCCAGCTCCTGGGCGATGGAGGCGATGCCGTTGTGCCCGGCGTCGCCGCCCCCCAGCTTGAGCTTCATGCGGCCCAGCGGCAGGTCCATCTCGTCGTGCAGCACCAGGAGCTTGTCCGGCGGCACCGCGAACTTGCGGCAGAGCCGGGCCACCGCCACCCCCGAGAGGTTCATGTAGGTCAGGGGTTTGAGCACCAGCCAGGGGGGTGCGGCCTGCCCGGGGAGCGGGCAGTCGAAGGCCAGGCAGTCGGCCCCGGCGGAGACCGGGGGGCAGGGGCGTTTCTCGCCCAGGGCGGCCAGGAGCCGGTCCGCGGCCAGGAAGCCGAAGTTGTGGCGATTGGACGCGTAGCGCGGCCCGGGGTTGCCGAGGCCGGCGATGATGCCTGCGCAGTTCTTCATGGGGGGTGCGCCGCGGGGCGGCCGGGAGGGCCGGTGCTGCCGGTATCGGTAATGCGGCCCCGGGCGAGGTTGGCCCGGGGCCGCAGGAAGCGCGAACTAGGAGGCAGCCTCGCCGGCAGCGGCAGGCGCAGCGCCCTCGGCCGCGGCCTCGCCCGGCTCGGGCTCGGCCACCTTGGCGTTGACCGCCACCACCGCAAAGTTGTCGTCGAACACCGCCTTGACCCCGGAGGGCATGGGCACCTCGGCCACGTGGATGCTCTGGCCGATGTTCAGGGGAGACACGTCCACCACCAGCTTCTCCGGGATGTCGCCGGGCAGGCACTCGACCTCGACGTGGTCGCGGATGAGCTCCAGCACGCCGCCCTCGCCTTCGCCCTTGGACTTGCCGGTGACGGTCAGGGGCACCGAAACCCGCAGGGACTTGGTCAGGTCCACGCCGTAGAAGTCCACATGCAGGATGCGGTTCTTGTAGGGGTGGAACTGGATGGCCTTGATGAGGGAGGGCTTGGCATCGGCGCCGCCCACCTGCACGGACAGGATCTGGGACTGGCCCACCTGGGAAAAGGCCTTGCGCAGGGGCAGTTCCTTGACCTGGACCGGGATGTTCTCGGTCCGGGTGTAGAAGACGCCGGGGACGGTCTCGTCGAGTCTCAGCCGGTGGTTGAAGCCCTTGCCGGTCTTGGAGCGGGGCTCGACCTGGAGGGTGACCTGCTGTGCCATGGGAATTCTCCTTTTCAGCCGGCCCGCGGGGGGGCCGAGGCATGTTCTTTGCGATTTATACGAAAAGCACGCTCACCGAGGACTCGGTGTGGATGTTGTGGATGGCCTTGCCCAGGAGCCCAGCCACGGACATGACCTTGAGCTTGGGACAGTTGGGCGCCTTGTCCGCGCAGGGGATGGTGTTGGTCACGATGACCGCGGAGAAGGGCGAGTCGTTGAGCCGGTCCAGGGCCGGGCCGGAGAGCACCGGGTGGGTGGCGCAGGCCATGACTTCCTTGGCGCCCTTTTCCATGAGCACCTGGCCGGCGGCACAGATGGTGCCGGCGGTGTCGATCATGTCGTCGAGCACGATGGCGGTCTTGCCCTTCACGTCGCCGATGACGTTCATGGCCTGGGCCTTGTTGGGGGCCTCGCGCCGCTTGTCGATGATGGCCAGGCTGGCGCCCAGGCGCTTGGCGTAGGCCCGGGCCCGCTCGGTGCCGCCGGCGTCCGGGGACACGATGACCACGTCATTGTCGATGTTGCGCAGGTACTCCAGGAGCACCGGGGCGGCGAACAGGTTGTCCACCGGCAGGTTGAAGAAGCCCTGGATCTGGCCGGCGTGCAGGTCGATGGTCACCAGGCGGTCGATGCCGGCCACGGTGAGGAAATCGGCCACCAGCTTGGCGCTGATGGGGGCGCGGGGAGCCACCTTGCGGTCCTGCCGGGCGTAGCCGTAGTAAGGCACCACCGCAGTCACCCGGCCCACGCTGGCCCGCTTGAGGCTGTCCAGGATCAGGCACAGTTCCATGAAGTGGAAGTTCACCGGCGCGCAGGTGGGCTGGATCACGAACACGTCCGCCCCCCGGACGTTGGCCTTGATCTCGATGCGGATCTCGCCGTCCGAGAACTTCTCGGTCATGCAGGGGGTCAGCTCGCAGCCCAGGTGGTCGCAGATGGCGCGGGCCAGTTCCTGGTTGGCTGAGCCGGAGAGGATTTTCAATTCGCCGATGGCCATTGCTGCTCCATCCCTGGGGTCATTCGGAAAAACGCATGGCTGGGGTGGTAGGATTCGAACCCACGAGTGACGGGACCAAAACCCGTTGCCTTACCAGCTTGGCGACACCCCAACGTTCACACTCGGTGCACGAA
>JAEXTU010000296.1 GCA_023453335.1 Pseudomonadota bacterium
GGGCCGGGCGGGGAGGGCTGCCCCGAGTGCCTCGCCGGCGGCGCCTGCGTGGAGCTGCGCCGCGATCGGGAAACCGGCGGCTGGTGGTGCCCGGGGTGCGGGGCCTGGTTCGGGGAGGACGAGCGCGGGGCCCTGTGGGCCGCGGCGGTGGAGGAGGCGGGGCCGGGCCTAGGGCTCCAGGCCGGCGAGCAGGTCCGAGAGCTGGGACTGGTCCAGGGGTTTGGCCAGGAAGGCGGCGGGCCGGGTGGCCAGGGCGCGGCGGCGGGTCTCGGGATCGGTGTAGGCGGTGACGTAGCAGATGGGGATGTCCGCCTGCTCGCGGATGCGCCGCGCGGTCTCGATGCCGTCCAGCTCGCCGTCGAGCATGATGTCCATGAGCACCAGGGCGGGCCGGGTGCGGGGCAGGGCCTTGAGCGCCTCCTCGCCGCTGGCCGCGGTGGCGCAGACCGCGTGGCCGAGCCGCGAAACCATGGCCTGGGCGGCCATGGCCGATACGGCCTCGTCCTCCACGATCATGATGGCGGCCACGCGTCCTCCAGCGGAAAGCGGATAGAAAACACTGTACCTTTTTCCCGTTCGATGCGCAACTCGCCCTTGAGCTGGCCGGTGAGGTTGGCCACCAGTTGCAGGCCCAGGGTGGCGGCGGTCTGGGGGGTGATGTGCGCGGGCAGGCCGCGGCCGTTGTCGGCCACCTCCAGATCCACCTGGGGGCCGTCCCGGCGGATGTGCACGCTGATGCGGCCGCCCGGGCCGTCGAAGGCGTACTTCACCGCGTTGGTGACCAGCTCGTTGAGGATGAGGCCGCAGGGGATGGCCTTGGTCAGGGGCAGGGGCACGGCCGAAACCTCGACCTCCACGGCCACGTTCGCCCCGCCCAGGGAGGACACCAGGCGGGACATGAGCCGGCCCACGTAGTCCTTGAGGTCCACCCGGGCCAGGTCGTCGGAGCCGTAGAGGGCCTCGTGCGCCAGGGCCATGGAGGCGATGCGGTTCTGGCTCTCGGCCAGGGCGGCCTTGGCCTCCGGGTCGCGCAGGCTGTCCCCCTGGAGGTAGAGCAGCCCGCTCACCACCTGGAGGTTGTTCTTGACCCGGTGGTGGACCTCCTTGAGCAGGACCTCCTTCTCGTGCAGGGAGTCGCGCAGCCGGTCTGCGGCCTGGCGGCGCTCGGTCACGTCCACCACCCCGCCCTCGATGAGGGTGATGGCGCCGTCCTCGTTGCGCCGGACCCGGGCATTGACCGAGCACCAGCGGATCGAGCCGTCCCGGCGGCGGTAGGAGGTATCGAAGTCCCGAACCTCCCCGTACTCCGTGAGCAGGCGCAGGAACTCGCCGCGGTCCGCGGAATTGGCGTAGAGTTGGGTGGGGATGTCGGTCATCTCGTGCATGAGCTCGCCCGGCGAGCCGTAGCCCAGGATGCGGGCCAGGGC
Source organism: Pseudomonadota bacterium (assembly GCA_023453335.1). Classification (GTDB taxonomy): domain Bacteria; phylum Desulfobacterota; class Desulfovibrionia; order Desulfovibrionales; family Desulfovibrionaceae; genus UBA6814. The sequence continues at coordinate 1,428 of JAEXTU010000296.1, forward strand.
CGGGTTGGCGGACACGTAGCGGCCCTCGGGCGTGCTCTGGAACAGGCCCTCCATGGCGTTCTCGAAGATCTCCCGGTACTTGGCCTCGGAGGCGCGCAGGGCCGCGTCGCGGGCGGCCAGGGCCCCGCGGGCGGCCTTGAACTCCGCCAGCAGCAGGGAGATCTCCCGGAACGCCCTGCCCGCGGGCGGATCGTCGCGCACCAGGCCGCGGCCGATGTCCTGGACCACGGCGGTCAACTCGGCCAGGGGCTCCACCACCCGGCGGTGCAGGATGCGCTCGGTGAGATAGGCCAGCAGCATGAACAGCCCGGCCAGCAGGGTGGACAGGGTGAGGACCAGGGCCGCGATGGGGCCGTAGACCCGCAGGGCGGGCTGGCTCACCAGGAGCAGCCAGCCGGTGCCCGGCACCTGGACCGCGGTGCCGATGCGCCGGCCGTCCTGGCTGTCGTAGTCCCCGAACTGCGGGCCGCCCTCCCGGGCCCGGCGCAGGATGTCCAGGTTGCCGAGGTTGGCCCGGGAGTCCACCAGGTTCTGCCTGGGATGGGCCAGCACGTTGCCGTAGGGATCGGTGAGCGCCACCTCCTCGCCGGGCACCAGCCCGCCCAGGCGGGCGGCGTAGCCCTGCAGGGCGGTGAGGGACAGCTCGCCCACCAGGGTGCGGCCATCCACGGCGGACAGGCTCAGGAACACCGCGGGCAGGCCGGTGAAGGGCGAGAGCCGGGGCAGGAGGTGGTCGGCGGCGCCGGTCCCCAGGCCCACCGCGGGGAACTTGACCCCGTCCGTGCCGTCCGGGGACGCGGCCAGGATCGTCCCGTCCGGGGCCAGGATGAGCAGCCGCTCGAACTGGTGGAACGACTCCCGGAGCATGCCGAGCAGATCGCCCAACTCGTGGTGCGGGTCCTTTTCCAGGTGGAGCATGCTGTGCTGCAGGTCGCTGCGGGCCTCGGCCACGTAGCCGGTGACCAGGAAGGCCGCGGCCTGGGCCACGACGGCCTGCCGGGTGCCCTCCCCCATGCGCTTGGTCCACCCCGCGGCCGCGCCCAGCCCCAGCACCGCGGCCAGGCTGGGCAGGAGCATCCAGATGAGCAGGTGGCGGCGGACCCGGGCGGCCAGGGGCGGGGCCGGGTGGCCGGCAACGGACGCGGCGCTATTCACGGCCGGCTCCCACGGTGGCGATGCGGCCGTCCCGGACTTCGGCCTGGAACACCGGGCGGACCGTATCGCCGGCGGCGTCGAAGCTGATCTTCCCGAGCAGGCCGGGGACGGGATCCAGGGCCTTGAGGGCCGCGGCCAGCCCCTGCCGGCTGCCCCGGGTGCGCTCCAGGGCCCGGGCCGCCACCATGACCGACTCGTAGCTCAGCGCCGCGGCAAAGGACGGGACCAGGCCGAAGCGCTCCCGGAAGCGGAGGTTGAACGCGGCCACTTCCGGCGTGAAATCGTCGTAGGGGTAGACCAGGCAGGACTGCACGCCCTCGGCCTCGGCCCCGGCCATCTCCACGAACTCGGGGCTCAGGCCCCACATGGCGGTGTACACCCTGAGCCTGCGCGACGCGGGGCGCAGGTCCAGGACCAGCCGGGCCAGGTTCTGGGCCGAGATTACGGCCAGGATGTCCCGCACCCCGCCGGCCGCGGCCAGCCGGGCCAGTTCCCCGGCGTCCGGGGCCTGGCCCGCCGGCACCCGCACCGTGCCGGCGATGCGGCCGCCCTGCCGGGCGTAGGTCTCGGCAAAGGCCTGGGCATAGGGCTCGGCAAAGGCGGCATTGCCCTGGTCCAGGACCAGCAGGGCGCTGCCCGGGCCGGCAGCGGCGTTGGCGTGGTAGGCCAGGGAGCGGGCATAGGCCAGGAGGTCAGGGACCACCCGGAACAGGGCGTCGTCCTGGCCGGTGAGTTCCGGGGTCATGGCCGTGGGGGAGATGACGGCCAGCCCGGCGTGGCCCGCGGCGGGCAGCCCGGCCAGGGCCGCGGCGCTGGTCATGAGCCCCACCAGCACCGCCGCGCCCTGGCGGTCCAGCTCGCGCACCGCCTCCGGGGCGGCGTCCGGGGTGTCCCGCTCGTCGGCCACCACCAGCTCCACCCGCCGGCCAACGACGCCGCCCCGGGCGTTCAGGTCCTCCACGGCCAGGGTCGCGCCGTTGCGGCCCTGCACCCCCAGGTCCGCCCAGCGGCCGGTGAGGGGGCCGCTGAACCCGATGCGCACCGGGCCGCCCCAGTCGCAGGCCGCCAGGGCGGCGGCCAGCGCCAGGGCCAGGGCCAGGGCGGCCAGGCCCAGGGGGGGCCTGGACGCGTGCGGGGCGGGAAGGAGTTTCACACCGAAAGTATATGCTTGAATTACCGTTCAGGCAATTCCAAAATTGCCATTCCCTCCCACTGCGGGAAGCCGCGCGGGCCGGGTGTTCAGCCGGCCAACCGGTCGCCGCGGCCCACCGCGTCCGCCGCCGGGACGAAGCCGGGCAGGGGGGCGGCGGCCTCGGCCGCGCTCTGCACGTAGAAGGCGTAGGCCCCGCCCTCCCGGGGCATGAGCACGAACTCCCGCTCCACCCCGTCGGGGCCGGCGAAGGCGTGCCGCCAGCCGGTGGGGAAGCGGCCGGCGCTCACCAGCCGGGAGGGGTCCGGGGTGAAGGCGCAGTAGCCCGCCAGCTCGTCGGTGTTCTGGATGCGCACCTCGACCATGGTTCACTCCCGGGTTCGGTCCGCCCGGGCCATGACCCGGGCCAGGACGGTCTGGAGCGCCTCGGGCTCCACGGGTTTGGCCAGGTAGTCGTCCATGCCCGCCTCCAGGAAGCGCTCCCGGTCGCCGGCCAGGGCGTGGGCGGTCATGGCCACGATGGGCAGGGCCGGGTCGTTGGCCCCGGCCCGGCCGGCGCGCACCGCCCGGGTCACGTCCAGGCCGTCCATGCCCGGCATCTGCACGTCCAGGATCACCAGGTCGAAGCGCTCCCGCTGGAGCGTCTCCAGGGTGGCCAGGCCGTCGTCGGCCGCCACCGGGTGGTGCCCCAGCCGCTCCAGGAGGCGCAGGGCGTAGAGCCGGTTCACCGCGTTGTCCTCGGCCACCAGCACCCGGAGCCCGGGGGCGGGCGCGGGGATGGGCTCCGGAGCCGGGGCCGGGGCGTCGTCGAGCAGGGCCAGGGGCAGGCTGAAGCACACCTCGGTGCCCCTGCCCGGCGCGGAGTTCACCGAAAGCCGGCCGTCCAGGCGGGCCAGCACCCGCTTGACCAGGGCCAGGCCCAGGCCGGCGCCGCCGTGCCGGCGGGTGGCCGAGCCGTCGGCCTGGACAAAGGGCTCGAACAGGACGGGCAGGGCCTCGTCCGGGATGCCGGGGCCGCTGTCCTCCACGCAGAAGAGCACCCGCCGGCGGCCGTCCTTTTCCCGGGTGTCGAGCAGCGACGCCTCCAGGCGCACCTCGCCGCGCTCGGTGAACTTCACCGCGTTGCCCACCAGGTTGAAGAGCACCTGGCGCAGGGCGGATTCCGGGCCGCGCAGGCGCAGGGGAGCGCCCGGGGGCGCGGGGGCCGCGAGGTGCAGGCCCTTGGCCGCGGCCTGCTCCCGGAAGGCCCGGGCGATATCGGCCAGAAGGTCGCAGAGCGTGAAGGGCCGGTCCTGCTCCGGCGCGCAGCGGCCGGTCTCGATGCGGGAGATGTCCAGGATGTCGTTGAGCACCTTGAGCAGGGTGCGGCCCGACTCCCGGATCATGACCAGGTTGTCGCGCTGCTCCTGGTCCAGCCGGCTGTCCAGGGTGAGCTCGGCCATGCCCAGGATGCCGTTCAGGGGGGTGCGGATCTCGTGGCTCATGTTGGCCAGGAACTCGCTGCGCGCCCGGCCCGCGGCCTGGGCCTGGTCGCGGGCCGCGGCCAGGTCGCGCTCGGCCAGCTTCTCCAGGGTCATGTCGCGCACCGAGCCCCAGGCCCGCACCGCCCGGCCGTCCGGGCCGGGGGTGAACTCGGCCCCGCCGGAGAAAAAGCGCACCGCCCCGGCCTTGGTCAGCACCCGGTATTCGGTGGAGAAGGGGCGGCACTGGGACAGGCCCCGCTCCCACAACTCGAGCACCCCGGCCACGTCCTCGGGGTGCAGCCGGGAGAAGAAGAATTCCGGGGTGGCCGGAACCTCGCCCGGTTCGTAGCCCAACAGCGCGTGCAGGTTGTCCGAGCCCGAGCTCCGGCCGGTGGCCAGGTCCAGCTCCCAGCTGCCGCAGCGGGCCATGCGCTCGCCCTCGGCCAGGGAGCGGCGGCTGCGCTCCAGGGCCTCCATGGTCCGGTAGTGCTCGGTGAGGTCGAGCATGACCCCCACGATGCCCGGGGCCGCGCCCGGGGCCTCGGAGAACAGGGCCTTGCGGAAGAGCATGCGCCGGTCGCCCGCGCCGGTGCGCACCGTGGCCTCGTATTCCTGCAGGCCGCCCTGCTCCAGGAGCGCCCGGTCCTGGCCGGCGTAGACCGAGGCCAGGTCGGCCGGGGCGATGTCGGACGCGCTGCGGCCCACGATCTCGTCCCGGGAGCGGCCGAGCATGGCGGCGAAGGCATGGTTGCAGCCCAGGTAGCGGCCGTCCGCGCCCTTGTAGAACACCGGGGTGGGCGCGGCCTCCAGGATGGCGTCGAGCAGGGCGGTGCGGGCGCACATCCCGGCCTCGGCCGCCACCCGGGCGCTCACGTCCTGCACCGTGCCCACGAAGCGCTGCGGCTTGCCGGCCTCGTCGCGCAGGAGCTGGGTGTGGGAGGCGGCGTGGCCGGGGCTGCCGTCCTTGCGCCGGAAGCGGAACGAATAGCTGGCTTCGGCAGCGCCCCGGCGCAGGCTCTCCAGGGAATCCAGAACCGCCTGCCGGTCGCCGGGGTGGCAGATGCTCTCCAGGAAGAAATCGAAGCCGGGGTCGATCTCCCCGGGCTCGTAGCCGTAGACCCGGTACAGTTCGTCGGACCAGTGCACGTAGCCCAGGTCCAGGTCGCGCTCCCAGTCGCCCATGCGGCCCAGGGCCTGGGCGCGCACCAGCCGAGACTGGTTGGCGGTGAGCCGTTCGGCCAGCTCCACCTGGGCGCTCACGTCCCGGGCCACGCTGATGGTGCCGCGCACCTGGCCGGTCTCGTCGCGCAGCAGCCGGCCGCGGCATTCGGCCGTAAACTGGCTGCCGTCCTTGCGGCGGGGCCGGGTGCGGGCGCACCAGCCGCCCTCCACCAGGGCGGTGGCCAGGCGGTCGCACAGCCCGGAGTCGTCCCCGTCCAGGGCGGCCTGGGCCCAGCTCTTGCCCAGCACCTCCTCGCGGGTCCAGCCGTAGAGCTCCTCGGCCCCCTGGCCCCAGTAGATGATGCGGTGCTCCAGGTCGCGGGCGATGACCGCCTCGCCCACGCTGTCCAGGATCTGGGCCTGGAAGCGCAGGCGGTCCATGGCCTCGCGCCGCTCGGTCACGTCGCGGGCCGTGCCCTGGGTGCCCAGGAAGGCCCCCCCGGACTCACCCACGGCGTAGAGGCCCTCGGCGTCCACCAGGAAGGTCCGGCTGGCGGGGGCCGCGCCCGGGGCGGCCAGGGCCGCCTCCGGATTGCGCTTGGCCAGGAGCCGGACCTCGAAGAAGCGGGTGCGGCGCAGGCCGGTGCGCCGGTCGTCCAGCCGGAAGCGGGCCTTGTCCCGGTCCTCGGGGTGCACCAGGTCGAAGATGTCCCTGCCCAGGAGTTCGGCCGGGGTCCAGCCGTACTCGGCCACGGCCTCGCTCACGTACTGGATGCGGCCCGCGTCATCCAGGCGGTAGATGATGTCCGGGCTCACCCGCAGGATGGCGGCCAGCCGCTCCTCCGAGGCCTTGAGCGCGGCCTCGGCCTCCTTGTAGCGGGTGACCTCGTGGGAGACCACGGTGACGGTCTCCACCTCGCCCTCCCGGCCCTTGAGCGGGGTGTAGGTCACGTCGAAGCAGGCCCGGCCCCGGGTGAGGAAGGGGAACCACTGCTCGTAGCGCACGGCCATGCCGGCGAAGGCCGATTCCAGATGGGGCCGGATGTCGCGGTCGAAGGTGGCCTGTCCCCAGACCTCGGCCACGGTGCGCCCCACCAGCTGGCGCTCCTCCTGGCCCACGGCCTCGCAGTAGGCGCGGTTGGCGGCGCGGTAGCGGAAGTCCCGGCCGATGAGGGTCATGAAGTCCGCCGAGGTCTCGGCCATGGCGTGGTAGGCCTCGCGCTCCTCCTCCACCTGCTTGCGCCGGGTGATGTCCTGGGCCACGGTGAGCCAGCAGTTGCGGCCGGCGAAGCGGTGGGGACGGGTCGAGACCAGGTAGGTGCGCTCGCCCCCAGGCCGCTGGGCCCGCAGCTCCATGCTCTCCACCCGGCCGCCCTTGGCCATGATCCCGGCCAGGGCCGCGCGCTGCTTGGGGGTGAGGATGCCCAGCTCCAGGGAGGTGCGGCCCACCACCTCCTCCCGGACGTAGCCCCGGGACTTGAGGAAATGGTCGTTGACCGCCAGGATGCGGCCCTCCTCGGCGGTGGTGATGAACACCGAGGCGGGCGTCGCGTCGAACACCGCGTGGAAGTTGTCCTCGGCGTCGGCGCAGGCCTCCTCGGCGCGCTTGCGCAGGGCGGCCTCCAGGGTGAGGCGCAAGAGGGCCGGGTAGAAGGGTTTGGTCACGAAGCCGTAGGGGCCGGCCTGGCTGATCCGCTCCACCACCTCGGGCTCGGTGTGCCCGGTGAGCAGCACCACCGGGATGCCCAGCTCGATCTGGATCTCGTGGCAGGCGGTGATGCCGTCGTAGCCCTCGCGCGGCGCCACGTCCATGAGCACCAGGTCCGGGTCCAGGGCGCCGGCCATGGCCTTGGCCTGGGCCGGGTCCGCCGCGGTGCCGGCCACCTCGTAGCCCATGCCGCGCAGGGACTCGGACAGCTGCATGGCGATGACCGCCTCGTCTTCGACGATGAGGATGCGTTTGGGCGAGGCGTGCATGGGGGTGGCGTTCTCCGGGACGGGGGGCGTTGCCGACGACACGTCCCACTTTTCAGCATATACCCTGGCGGGCGGTGCTGGCAACGAAAAGCCGCATGAGTGGGAAATGCTAGCAGGCCGCGGACTTGGGCCAGAGCTGGGCGGCCAGCATGCCGGCCAGCATGAGGCCGCACCCGGCCAGGCCGCGCAGGGTCAACACCTCACCCAGCAGGAGAAAGCCGGCCAGGGCGGCGAAGGCCGACTCCAGGCTCAGGATGATGGCCGCGGGCGTGGGGCTGGCGTCCTTCTGGGCCACCACCTGCAGGGTGTATGCCACGCCCACGGACATGCACCCGCCGTAGGCGATGGGCCAGGCCCCGGCCCAGAGGCCGGCCCAGGTGATGGTCTCGGCGGCCAGGGCCACGGCCAGGGACGCCGCGGAGCAGACCGCGAACTGGCCCGCGGCCAGGCGCACCGGGTCCACCCGGGGCGAGAGGTAGCCGAGCAGCAGCACGTGCCCGGCCCAGAAGAGCGCGCCGATGAGCACGAGTCCGTCGCCCGGGGCCAGGTCCAGGCCGTCGGTCACCGACAGGAGGTAGAGGCCCGCGGCCGCGGCCCGGGCGCCCCGCCCGCCGCCGGCCCCCGGCCCCGGCCGCCCGCACACGCCCGCC
>JAEXTU010000346.1 GCA_023453335.1 Pseudomonadota bacterium
GGGGGCCGAGGCCACCGCGAACTCGTGGTACTTCTTGGGGTCGTCGGCCACCAGGTAGATGACCGCCACCTGCTCCACGTCCAGGAGCTTGGCCTTGGGGAAGCGCTTCTTGACCGCGGCCAGGCGCTCCTGGGCCAGCTTGAGCATGGCCGCGCGGTCGCCGAAGTTCATGGCCCCCATGGCGCAGGTCTTTACGCACATGGGCAGGCGGTTGGCCTGCACCCGGTCGATGCACATGTTGCACTTGGTGAGCATCCCGGTGGCGTCGTTGCGGCGCGGGATGTTGTAGGGGCACGCCTGGCGCACCTCCTCGCACTGCTGCGCGGTGAGTTGCTTGGTCTTGTCGTTGTAGAGCACTGCCCCGGTCTTGTCGTCGTAGGTGGCGCAGCCCTGCACGAAGTCGGTGGCCACCGCCAGGCAGTTGGGGGACAGGCAGTGGCGGCACTGGTCCGGGAAGAAGTACCAGGCCACCTTGTTGTCCACCATGTGCTCGCTGAAGCGCACCAGCTTGAGGTTGTTGGGGTTGAGGTCCGGGGGGTTCTGGTGGGAGCCGCGCTGGCGGGTCTCCACCCCGGGCAGGTTCTTCCATTCTTTGCAGGCCACCTGGCAGCCGCGGCTGGCGGTGCACCGGGTGGTATCTATGAGGAACGCCTTGGGCATGGTCGTGTCTCCTTGCGCTGCGAGCCTACAGCTCGGGGGCCTTGGAGGCCTTGCGGATGTTCACGGTGAGGGCCTTGTACTCCGGGATGGAGGCGGTGGGGTCCATCACCGAGGCGGTGAGGCGGTTCACCGCGTCGCCGGCCTTGCCCGGCTTCTTGGGCCAGGGCGGGGTGGTCCAGCCGAAGCAGAAGGGCATGCCGATCTCGTGCACGGTCTTGCCCTGGACCTTGAAGGGACGCATCCGGATGGTGACCATGGCGATGGCCTCCACCGCGCCGCGGGCGCTCTCCACGATGACCACGTCGCCGTTCTTGATGCCCTTTTCCTTGGCCAGCTGCGGGCTCATCTCCACGTACTGCTGCGGTTCGGCCTCCAGGAGGGCCGGGATCTTGCGGGTCTCGGTCCCGGAGCACCAGTGCTCGGTCAGGCAGTAGGTGGTGAGCACGATGGGGAAGCGCGGGTCGCCGGGGGCGGCCAGGGGGTTGGCGTCGCCTTCGCCGCGCAGCACCTTGGCCACCGGGTTGTGCAGCTGCTTGGAGAGCAGGTGCTCGGCAATGGGGGTCTCGATGGGCTCGTAGTGCTCGGGGAAGGGGCCGTCGGCCAGGCCCGGGCCGAAGAAGGCGCCGAACCCGTCCTTCATCATGATGAACGGGTACTTGCCGTTCTCATTGCTGTACGGCGGGGCCGGGCCGTCCGGGATGTCGCCCACCCAGGCCTTCTTCTCGCCGTCCCAGGCGATGACCGCCTTGGCCGGGTTCCAGGGCTTGCCGTTCTTGTCTACCGAGGCGCGGTTGTAGAGCACCCGGCGGTTCACCGGCCAGGTCCAGGAGAACTTGGGGAAGAGGTGGATGGCCGCCTGCATGGGGGTCTGGGTCAGGTCCCGGCGCTTGGAGAGGTTGCCCCCCTCCTCGGTGTAGCCGCCGCAGTAGAGCCAGTTCAGGCTGGTGGTGGAGCCGTCGTCCTTGAGGTTGGGGAAGCCGGGCACCAACTGGCCCTTCTTGTATTCCTTCTCCCCGACCTTGCTGTCCTGGGTGAAGACGCCGTTGATGCGGCGGCACATCTGGTCCGCGTCCCACTTCTCCGGGAAGTCCATGGACATCACCTGGGCGAGTTGGGGGCCGCTGTCCTTGCTGTAGAGGCTGCGCACCGCCTGCATCATCTGCACGAACATGGTGCCCATGTCCCGGCACTGGCCCGCAGGCTCCACGGCCTTGTAGTGCCACAGGTGCCAGCGGCCGGAGTTGGACACGGTGCCGTCGCGCTCGCCGCGCTGGGCCGAGGGGAGCAGGAAGACCTCGGTCTTGATGGCCGAGGGCTTGGCCTTGGGCCCGCGCCAGAAGTCGCTGGTCTCGGTGTGGTGGATTTCGCCCACCACCAGCCAGTCCAGGTTCTCCATGGCCCGACGCACCTTGTGGGTGTTGGGCTGGCTCTGGCAGGGGTTGTGCCCGAACACGAAGCCGCCGCGGATCTTGTTCTTGTACATCCGGTCGAAGAGATACTGGATGGACATGTCCGCGCCGGTGTCCACCTTGGGCAGCAGGGAGTAGCAGAAGCCGTTCTCCTTGGTGGCCTTGTCCCCGAACCAGCCCTTGAGCAGGCTCACGATGTACTTGGGCCGGTTGCCCCACCAGTTCACGCTCTTGGGGTCCTTGGTCACCGGGGTGTTGGCCTTGAGGTAGTCCTCCAGGGTCGGCCAGCCCGAGCGGGGCACCCCGTGGTAGCCCGGGATGTAGTGGTAGAGCAGGGCGTGGTCCGTGGAGCCCTGCACGTTGGGCTCGCCGCGCAGGGCGTTGATGCCGCCGCCGGCCACCCCGATGTTGCCGAGCAGCAGCTGCACCAGGGTGGAGGTGCGGATGATCTGCACCCCGTAGGTGTGCTGGGTCCAGCCCAGGGCGTAGAGCATGGTCGCGACCTTGTCCGGCTTGCCGGTGGCCGCCACCGCCTCGTACACCTTGAGCAGGTCGCCGGTGGGCACGCCGGTGACCGCCGAGACCGTGTCCAGGGTGTAGCGGGAGTAGTGCTTCTTCATGAGCTGGAACACGCAGGCGGGGTCCTGCAGGGTCATGTCCCGCTTGGGCACCCCGTTCTCGTCCATCTGGTAGGTCCAGGTGGCCTTGTCATAGGCCTTCTTGTCCTTGTCCCAGCCCGAGAACAGGCCGTCCTTGAAGCCGAAGTCCTTGTTCACCAGGAAGGAGGCGTGGGTGTAGTCCACCACGTACTCCTTGAAGTACTTCTCCTTCTCGATGATGTAGTTGATCATGCCGCCCAGGAAGGCGATGTCCGTGCCCGAGCGCAGGGGCACGTGGTGGTCGGAGCGGGCTGAGGTGCGGGAGAACTTGGGGTCCACGTGGATCACGGTGCCGCCCTTGTCCTGGGCCTTCAGCACCCACTTGAAGGAGATGGGATGGTGCTCCGCCGCGTTGCTCCCCATGATGAGGACGCAGTCGGCGTTCGCAATGTCGGAGTAGTGGTTGGTCATCGCGCCGCGGCCGAACGACTCTGCCAGAGCCGGTACGGGGGGGGCGTGTCAGACCCGGGCCTGGTGGTCGATGAAGACCATTCCCAGGCTGCGCGCGAACATGTGGGCGATGGCCGCCTCTTCGTTGGACATCTGGGAGGAGCCGAGCTGGAAGATGGTCTCCACCCGGTTCACTTCCTGGCCCTTGTCGTTGGTGTAGAGGAAGTCCTTGTCCCGGGTTTCCTTGACCTTCTGGGCGATGCGCTCCAGCATGAAGTCCCAGCTCTTCTCCTCCCACTTGTCGGAGAAGGGGGCGCGGTACAGGGGCTTGGTGACGCGGCGGTCGGTGGTGTGCATGGTGAGGAGCGCCGCGCCCTTGGCGCACAGGCCGCCCTCGCTGATGGGGTAGTCCGGGTCGCCTTCCACGCTCACCATCTTCCCGTCCTTGACCGAGATGAGCGTGTTGCAGCAGCAGGAGCAGAAGGGGCAGACCGAGATGACCTCCTTGGCCCCCTCGATCTTCATGCTGAAGGCGTGCGCCTTCACCGGCTCCAGGTCGAAGCCGAGCTGTCCCAGGGACAGGCCGGCGATGCCGGCTCCGGCAATTTTGAGAAACCCTCGCCGTGAAAATTCCATACGACCGGTCCTCCTTTCGGCCCGTGCCGGCAGGGACGCCGGGCAGGCCGCTTGCGACCTCCCGGGGAGGGGAGGCCTGTGCCATGTAACGTGCGGCGTCAGTTTAGCGCAAAAATGTCGTCCGTCAATAAATTTGTAATAATTTCAATGTGTTATCTGTAACATATTTGTTCAAGCCCGCCCAAACCCCCGATGAAATTCAAGGGGATAGCGGCAAACCTGCGGCCCTGGCCTGCCAAACCGTAGAGGAGGATACTCAAGGCAAACGATATGTTGGAATAAAATATGCGAAGCATAGGCTGGAATGATGGCTGCGCCCGTCCACGGCTCGGGATTGCCGGCCAGCGGAGATGCCGCTCAGGTGGAGTAGGGCCGCACCGGCATGCCGAAGATCTCCTGGGCCCGCTCCATGGCGTCCTGCTCCACCACCGTGAACCAGCGCAGGTAGCGCTCCATGAGCAGCTTGCCGAAGGGGGTGAGCACCTGGCCGTCGCGGCGGCGGCCCCGCCGGGCCACCAGTTGGAAGCCCAGGACCTGTTCGGACTGGCGCAGCTTGCCCCAGGCCGCGCGGTAGGACATGCCCATGTGCTCCGCGGCCTGCTTGAGTGAACCGTACTCGGCGATGTTGGCCAGGAGCTGGGCCCGGCCCAGGCCCACGAAGAGCCCGTCGTCGGTCTCCAGCCACATCCGGAGCCGCACCCGGGGGCGCAGGTCGCGGTCCGGGGTGTCCGGGGAGGGCAGGCCCGCCTCGGGCCGGGGGAGAAGACCGCGCTCGCTCATGTCCGCCTCCTTCACTTGCCGAAGGGACACTTGGGATAGGTGCAGGTCTTGCACTCCTGGCACATGGCCCCGTGCCCCATGCGGGCCAGGTCGCGGCGGGTGATGGGCACGCCGGCCAGGAGCCGGGGTAGGATGAGGTCCAGGCTGGTGGTCTTGAAGAACAGGGCGCAGGCCGGCACGCCCAGGACCTGGACCCTGCCGATGCGGGCGATGAGGGTCATGGCCCCGGGCAGGATGGGCGCGCCGTAGAGCAGGTCCTCGGCCCCGGCGTCCAGCAGGCCCTGCCGGGTCACGTCGTCGGGGTCCACGGAAAGGCCGGCGGTGGTGACCAGGAGGTCCGCGCCCAGGCCCAGGAGTTCGGCCGCGGCCGCGGCGATGACCGCCCGGTCGTCGGGCACGATGCGCACGCCCACGGTTTCCGAGCCCAGGGCGGCCAGCTTGCTGGTGACGATGGGGCCGAAACCGTCCTGGATCAGGCCCTTGAACACCTCGTCCCCGGTGACCAGGATGCCGGCCCGGGCCCGGCGCAAGGGCAGCACCGAGACCACCGGCTCGGCCTCCAGCACGGACAGGGCGCGGAGGAAATCGGCGCGGGGCAGGTAGAGGGGGATGGCCCGGGTCCCGGCCACCCGGGTCCCGGCCTTGACCAGGCTGCCGTCGTGGCGGGTGGCGGCCATGACCCCGGGGGCCAGGTTGAAGCGCTCCAGGATGTCGGTGTCCACCTTGAGCATCCCGTCCATCTCGGCCACTAGGTTGACCTTGCCCTCCCGGGGCAGGGCCGCGCGGCCCACGCCGGGGCCGGCCAGGGCGGCGGAGAAGGCCAGGGCCGCCTCGTCCTCGTGCACCCACTCGCCGGCCGCGTCCGCGGCCTCTTGCACGAAGATGCGGTTCTTGCCCATGTGCTGGAGGCGGCAGACGTCGCCCGCGGTGATGACGTGGCCCCCGAGCACTGCAGGGCCCTTGGACTCGCCGGGCACGATGCGGGTCATGTCGTGCACCGCGGCCTGGCCCACGGCCTCCTGCACCGGCACGGCCCGCACCCCGGGGGGCACGGTCCACAGGCGGACCTCCGCCGCGTCGGCGTTGCGGCGCTCGTAGGGGCCGTCGCCCTGGCAGAGCCGGCAGATGCCGCCGTGCTTGGCGGGATAGGCCTCGCCGCACAGGGGGCAGAGGGCGATCTTGCCCTTGCCCGCGCGGGCCAGGGAGGCGGGGTCCAGGCAGACCTCCTCCATCCGGCAGATGGAGGCCCCGCGTTCGGCGATCTCACGGCGCAGGGCGTCGGAGTCCTGCGCCTTCTTGGGCGCGAGTTTGAGCAGCCATTCCCGGATGTGGCGGGAGCCGTTGAACCGGGAGGGGTCCAGGGAGACCCGCACCCCCTCGCCGCTGTGCTTGTCGTAGAGGGAGAGGGCATAAATTCCCAGGTTGAGCACCCGCAGCCAGCCGTTGCCCACGGTGCAGGGGGTGAGCATCTGGACGGCGTCGGGCAGGCACCAGGCGGTCTCGGACACCGCATCGTAGAGAATTCCCTCGGGCAGCCGCTCCTGGGCCGCGGCCACCATGAAGCCGCCCAGGAGCAGGCCCGGGGCGGGGTAGCCGTGGAACTGCGTGGCCTTGGCCACGAACTCGTCGAAGGTGTAGGGGCCGATGCAGGTTTCAACCATGGTGTGTTCTCCAGCCTGGGCCGCGTTCGGGCGGCCGCCGGGATTTGTTATGCCGACACCGGCATAATGGCTGACTAGGGGAGTAGGGCTGCCCCGTCAATCAAAGCGGTTCTTGCGCAGGTCCGTGCACCGACGTGGATGCGTATTTGCCGGAAATCGCGCCAGGAAAGCTGGCCGGACACTGCGGGAGTTATTCTGCGGAGTTTGACACGCCGGGGGTTTTATGTCTAGACAGGCA
>JAEXTU010000349.1 GCA_023453335.1 Pseudomonadota bacterium
TCCCGGAACACCGTGACCTGGACCTCCACCGGGAAGGTGGTCCCGTCCTTGCGGCGCTGCATGCCGCGCAGCATGGCCGCGCCCCCGTCCCGGGCGGTGGCCAGCAGGGTGGTGAAGGCGGCGGGGGTGAGCTGGACGTCCACCTCCCAGACGGGCATGCCCTCCAGCTCCTCGCGGGTGTAGCCCAGGGTCTCGCAGGCCTGGTGGTTCACGTCCCGGATGCGGCCCTTTTCGTCCACCAGGAACATGGCGTCGCGGGCGTTCTCCACCAGGCGGCGGTAGCGGGCCTCGCTGTCGCGCAGGGCGGCCTCGGCCCGGTTGCGGGCGTCGGCCAGTTCGCGGGCGGTGGCCGCGGCCGCGGCCAGTTCGGCATAGGGCTGGGCCGCGGGGTCCAGGTCGGACCCGGGCTCCCCGGCCCGGCGCATGATGTCCAGGAACCCGTCCACGCCCTGGGCCACCCGGCCGGCCACGCTGCGGGCCAGCAGGTACTGGGCGTACAGGATGAGGCCCAGCACCAGGGCCAGGGCCGCGGCGCGCTGGGACAGGCTCTTCCACATGAGGTCGCGGCGGTGGGCGATCTCGGCCTCCACCCCGCCCAGGTTGACCCCGGCCCCCAGGTACCAGCCCCAGTCCTCCAGGAGGGTGGCGTAGCTCACCTTGCGGTAGGTGGGCCGGCCCTCCAGGGGCGGCATCAGGTATTCCACGAACCCGCCGCCGGTGCGGGCCGCGGCGATGAGTTGCCGCACCACCTTGACCCCGTCCGGGGAGACCACGTCGAGCATGTTCTGGCCCTTGGCCGGCCCCGCCAGGCTGACCCCGTCCAGGGTCCCGGCAAACAGGCCCCCGCCGTCCCCGAAGCGCTCCAGCTCCAGGCGGCGGCGGACCTCGGCCTTGAGCTCGGCCTCGGCGTCCTCGCGGTACTCGCCGCCGCCGATGATCCAGCCGTAGGGCGCGAACAGGTGGACAAAGGAGACCTTGGGGTGGTCGTCGCCCTCCATGCCGGGCCGGGTCCAGGCGTACTCCACGAAGCCCTCGCCCGAGCGCTCGGCCACGGCGGCCATCTCCCGGAAGAGCAGGCGGCCCTTGGCGTCGGGCATGTCCAGCACGGAGCGGCCCTCCAGGTCCGGCCGGGCGGCGTTGAGCACCTGCACGCCCTCCCGGGACAGGATGAAGAAATAGCCGCGGCCGGACAGGAAGCGCAGGGAGCGCAGGGTCTCGCGCACCATGTGCCGGACCTCGTCGGGCGGCCGCCAGGCGCGGTTGGCCTCGTAGAGCCGGCGGGCCACCTCCACGCCCTCCAGGACCCGCTGCCGCACCTTCTGGCGGAGGTTCTCCTCCAGCCGGCCCCGCATGTCCCGGACCATGTCCAGGGCCTCTTCCACCTCGTTCTTCACCTCGGCCTTGCGCGCGGCGATGTACTCCTGGCGCAGGCGGTCGGCCTCGGTCTCGAAGCGCAGGAGGGTGCTCGCGCCCCACAGGGCGCCAAGCACCACCAGCCCCAGCCCCGAGATCAGGGCCGTGGTGCGCAGGAATGCAGAACCTATGGTCTTCTTTGGGAAGTGCATGCCTCCACCCAGGCTGAACACTTAGTCAATACTATACCCCCCGAGGGAAGTTGTTGGCAAGGAAAACCCAAATCTTTTTGCTAGAAGAAGCTCGCCGGGGCCCGAGGGTTCCCACGGCGCGGAAAAACGTATACAAATGTCCCCACTAGCCATCAGGAGGTCGCCCATGCCCGTTCCCAGCGTGGCCGAGGCCATCGCCGCCCGCCGCAGCATCCGCAGGTTCCGTCCCCAGCCCCTGGACGACGCCCAGGTCGAGGCGCTCCTGGAGGCCGCCCGCCTGGCGCCCTCGGCCATCAACTGCCAGCCCTGGCGCTTCAAGGTGGTGCGGGACCAGCCCACCCTGGACTGGCTGGCCGCGGCCGGCACCCGCAACCAGCGCTGGGTGGCCCGCGCCCCGGTGGTGTTCGTGTGCTGCGCGGACCTGTCCTGCTTCGTCAAGGACCAGGAGGCCAACCTCCGCGCCATCGCGGACAGCGGGGCCATGCCCCCGGACATGCTGGCCGAGGTGGAGGCCTATGTGGCGCGCCACGCCTGCGCCGCGCCGGAAATGCTGCGCGGGGCCGCGGCCGTGAACTGCGGCATCGCCCTGACCCAGATGATGCTCCAGGCCGTGGCCCTGGGCCTGGGCAGCACCTGGATCGGCATGTTCGACGAGCCGGCCATCAAGGAGAAGTTCGGCCTGCACGAAAACCTGGCGGTCATCGCCCTGCTCGCCGTGGGCGTGCCCTCCGAGGCCCCGCCCGCCCGGGCAAGAAGGGATATGCAGGATATTCTGCTGCCGTAGGCGGGGCAGGACAGGCCAGTCGAAGCAGCAGGCCGCATAAGAGGGCGATTCGTGAATCGCCCCTACAGAAGAGGGGCGCGGCGGCGCGGCAGGTATTCTGCAAACGGACAGCCGGCAAAACACAGGCCGGGGGCGCGGGCAGGACCCGGTTGCGT
>JAEXTU010000047.1 GCA_023453335.1 Pseudomonadota bacterium
GCCGCCTCCTGCGGGCCGCGGGCCAGCTCCACCGCCCTGGTGTAGTCCTCCAGGGCCTCCTTGGCCCGGCCCGCCGCCTCGCGCAGTGCTCCGCGGTCGTTGTAGGCCGCGCCCAGCCTGGGGTCCAGGCGCAGGGCCGCATCCAGTTCGGCCTCGGCCGCCTTGAGGTCCCCCCGCAGCCGGGCGGCCTGGGCCAGGCCCAGCCGCGGTGCGGCCAGGTCCGGGGCCAGGCTTGCGGCCTTGCGGAAATCCGCCTCGGCCCCGGCCAGGTCGGCCTTGCGCAGGCGCAGCCCGCCCCGGCCCAGGAAGGGCTCGGTGGCGTTGGGCGCCAGGACCGCGGCCCGCTCGTAGTCGGCCAGGGCCAGGTCCGGCGCATTGAGCAGCGTGTAGAGCCGCGCCCGGGCCACCAGGGCGGGCGGGCTGTCCGGGACCAGGATGAGCGAGGCGTTGTAGTCGCGCACCGCGCCGGCCGCGTCGCCCATGGCCTCCCGCACCCGCGCCCGGTTGAAATACGCCGGCTCGGCCTGGGGCTTGAGCCGGATGGCCTGGTCCAGGTCGGCCAGGGCTGCGCCCAGGTCGCCCAGGTCGAACCAGGCCGCGGCGCGGTTCACGTAGGCCTCGGCATAGTGGGGGAACAGGGCCACGGCCTGGGAATAGTCGTCCAGCGCCGCCCGCACCTCGCCCAGGGCATGGTGCGCCGCCCCGCGCAGCTTGAGGGTCACCGCCCGGTCCTCGGCGTCCAGGTCCCCGGAGGCCAGGGCCTTGCCGGCCAGGTCCAGGGCGCGGGCCGCATCCCCGTCCAGGAGCGCGGCATGGGCCGCCTGGGCCAGGTCCCGGCCCGGGCTGGCGGCCAATGCCGGGGCTGCGGCCGAGAGGCCGAGCAGCAGGGCGAGAACGAGGGAAAGGGCGCGGAGCATGGTGGTTTTTTGCAAGGGGACCTTGTCCAGGCGGAAAGTGGGTGCTACTTTCCGTGTATCTCGGGAAAAACGCAAGGCTTCCTGCGGGAAGCCATGGGAGGCGGTATGGCGCTTTTCGGCAAGGACGATGCGGACGGCAAGGACAAGAAGGACCCCAAGAAGGCCAAGGGCGAGGCCCCGGCTGCGGACCCCGGCACGTCCAAGGACGAACAGGACGGGTGGTTCCTGCCCAAGGACAGCCGGGAGTATCTGGAAACGCTCTTTAAGGACCTCAAGGAGCCGGTGCGCTTCGAGGTCTTCACCCAGCCCGGGGTCAACGACCCCTACAACGAGGCCATGACCCGCTTCGTCAGCGACCTGGGGAAGCTCTCGCCCAAGGTCCAGGCGGCCTTCTTCGCCATCCCCTCGGAGCAGGCCGAAAAGCGCAAGGTGGAGCGCAGCCCCACCCTGCTCATCGCCCCGGACACCTACAAGATCCGCTACACCGGCTCGCCCCTGGGCGAGGAGGCCCGCACCTTCATCGAGACCATCCTCCTGGTGTCCGTGGGCCAGAGCGGCCTGTCCAAGGTCTCCAAGGACCTGCTCGGCCACCTGACCGAGGAGCGCTTCGTGCGGGTGTTCGTGAACCCCGAGTGCCCCTACTGCCCGGGCCAGGCCGCCCACGCAATCAAGTCCGCCATCCAGAGGCCGGACCTGGTCTCCGCCGAGATCGTGGAGACCAACGAGAACGTGGACCTGGCCCAGGAGTACAAGGCCAGCGCCCTGCCCCTCACGGTCATCAACGACGCCATCCGCCAGCGCGGCCTTTACCCCGAGGAGCGCTTCATGGTGGAGCTGGTGGCCCTCAAGGAGGCCGAGGAACTCCTGGCCGCCCAGGAGGGACACGAGCACCACCACCACGACGAGGACGAAGACGAGGTGGTCGTGGACCTGGTCATCGTGGGCGCGGGCCCGGCCGGCATCACCGCGGGCATCTACGCCGAGCGCTCCGGCCTCAAGACCGTGATCATCGAGAAGGGCATGGTGGGCGGCCAGGTGGCCCTCACCCCCGAGGTGGAGAACTACCCCGGCTTCCGCAACGTGGGCGGCATCAAGCTCATGGAAATGATGGCCGAGCACGCCCGCGAATACTGCACCATCAACGAGGGCGAGGAGATCCGCGAGCTCAAGGTCGGCAAGGACATCGAGGTCCTGTCCAGCCGCGCCCACTACCGCTGCAAGGCGCTCATCCTGGCCACCGGGGCCCAGTCCAAGTTCCTGGGCGTGCCCGGGGAGCAGGCCTTCTACGGCCGCGGGGTGTCGGTGTGCGCCTCGTGCGACGGCTGGGCCTACAAGGGCAAGGAGGTGGTCATGGTGGGCGGCGGCGACTCTGCCCTCACCGAGGCCCTGCACCTGCACAACATCGGGGTCACCGTGACCCTGGTCCATCGCCGCGACTCCTTCCGCGCCCAGAAGCACCTTCAGGACAACGTGGAGCGGGCCGGCATCAGAGTCATCTGGGACAGCGCGGTGGAGGAGTTCCTGGGCAGCGACGAGGGCCAGCTCACCGGGGTGCGCCTGAAGAACCTGAAGACCGGCACGACCACCGACCTGGCAGTCAACGGCGCGTTCATCGCCATCGGCTGGAAGCCCAACACCGACCTGGCCCAGCAGCTCGGGGTCAAGCTGGACGACTACGGCTACATCCTGGTGGACCGCCACATGCGCACCAACATCCCCCGCATCTACGCCGCGGGCGACGTCACCGGCGGCTTCCAGCAGATCGTCACCGCCGTGGGCTCCGGCGCCACCGCGGCGCTGTCGGTGTTCGAGGACATCTCCAACCCGTACTGGAAGAAGAGCGCGTAGCAGGCGGGGGAGAGGGAACCCCCTTTTCCTAGCGGAAAAAGGGTTCCCTCTCCCCCAC
>JAEXTU010000120.1 GCA_023453335.1 Pseudomonadota bacterium
CGCCGGGGCAGACCCGGCTGGCGCACCAGGAGGCCGCGGCCGCGGCCGGCGGGGCAGCTGCGGCAGACGCCGCGGGCCGCATCCTGGCCTCGGCCCTGCGCCGGCCCCAGACCGCGGAGCAGCTGGCCGACGCCCTGGGCATGAGCCTGCCCCAGGTGCAGGAGATTTTGGAGACCCTGGTGCGCCAGGGCGCTTTGTCGGAACTCCGTCGCGAAGACGGATTATATTTCGGCTCCGGGGGCCGGGCCTAGGCCGCCCCGGGGACAACACCTTTCATCGCGAGGTTTCAGATGTCTGGCAAACGACGCAAGATGTTCATCAGCACCCTGCCCGGGGAGTCCGTGGAAGTGGTGGTGGCCGAGGAGTCCAAGGTCCGGGAATACTACGTGGAGATGCACCACCAGGCCAAGACCAAGGGCAACATCTACAAGGGCTACGTGCACAACGTGGACGCCAACCTGCAGGCGGCGTTCATCAACTACGGGGCCGAGCGCAACGGCTTTTTGCAGATCGACGAGATTCACCCGGACTACTACCAGGGCGCCTACACCCTGGCCAAGGGCCAGCGCTTCCCCCCCATCCAGAAGATCATGAAGGCCGGGCAGGAGGTGCTGGTGCAGGTGGTCAAGGAGCCCACCGGCAAGAAGGGCGCCTTCATGACCACCTATCTCTCCCTGGCCGGCCGGTTCTTCGTGCTCCCCCCGGGCCGCGACCACGTGGGCGTGTCCCGCAAGATCGAGGGCGACGAGGAGCGGGCCAAGCTCAAGGAGGTGGTGGACAGCCTCAAGCTGGAGCCGGGTCTGGGGGTCATCGTGCGCACCGCCTGTCACGAGGAGACCAAGGCCTCCCTGTCCAAGGACCTGAATTTCCTCAAGCGCCTCTGGAAGGAGTTGCGCAAGAAGGGCGCCACCGAAAAGGCCCCGTCCCTGGTGCACCAGGAGGTGGACCTGGCGTCGCGCGCGGTGCGCGACTACCTGACCACCGACGTGATGGAGATCTGGGTGGACGACCCCACGGTGCAGTCCCAGGTGGCCCAGATGCTCACCGTGGTGGCCCCCCGCCGGGGCAGCCTGCTCAAGCTGCACACCGACACGGACAAGAGCCTGTTCGAGCGCTTCAACCTGCAGCGCCAGATCGAGGAGATCTACGGCCGCGAGGTGGAGCTGCCCTCGGGCGGCCGGCTGGTCATCGACTCCACCGAGGCCCTCACCGCCATCGACATCAACTCCGGCAAGATCGGCGGCAAGAAGAGCTTCAAGGACATGGCCTTCAAGACCAACATGGAGGCGGCCGAGGAGATCGCCCTGCAGCTGCGGCTGCGCGACATCGGCGGCCAGTTCGTGGTGGACTTCATCGAGATGAAGGACCCCAAGCACATCCGCGAGGTGGAGAAGACCCTCAAAACGGCGGTCAAGCCCGACCGGGCGCGCATCGACATCGGCCGCATCTCCCGCTTCGGCCTCCTGGAGATGGTGCGGCAGCGCCTGGGCTCCTCGGCCCTGTCCATCTCCACCGAGCCCTGCCCCTGCTGCAACGGCACCGGCTCGCGCCGCAACCTGGAGTTCCAGGCCCTGCAGGCCCTCAAGGAGATGCACCGCCTGCTGCGCCGCGATAGTTCCCAGCCCCTGCTCTACGAGTGCGGCAAGGAGCTGGCCCTGTACCTGCTCAACACCAAGCGCGCCAAGCTGGCCCAGTTCGAGGCCGACTTCGGCTGCCCGGTGCAGATCGCGCCCCGCAACGGGGACAAGGCGGCCGGAGCGGCCTGATGAAGCCGCGGCTCCTGCTGCACGCCTGCTGCGGCCCGTGCAGCATCGCGCCGGTGCGGCGGCTGCTGGAGGAGGGCTGGGAGGTCACGGGCCTCTTCCACAATCCCAACATCCACCCACTGGCGGAATACCGCCGCCGGGCCGAGGCCATGGCCCAGGCCGCCGGACGCCTGGGGATTGCCGTCATCTGGAAGCACGACGAGTACGACCCCCAGGCCTATTTCCGCGCGGTCACGTTCCGCGAGGCCAACCGCTGCTTCCACTGCTACCAGATACGCCTGGAGCGCACCGCCCAGATCGCCCGCAAGGGCGGCTTCGACGCCTTCTCCTCGACGCTCCTCTACTCCAAGCTGCAGAAGCACGACATGATCGCGAACCTGGGCCGGGACCTGGCCGGCGGCGGGGCCTGCGAGTTTCTCTACCGCGACTTCCGCGAGGGCTGGAAGGAAGGGATCGAGGTATCCAAGGAGTGGGGGCTGTACAGACAGTAGTATTGCGGGTGTTTGTACAGCGAGCAGGAGCGCTACGCCAAGGAGCCCCTGCCCGGCGGGCCGGAGGCCACGGCGTGAACGAGGCCGCCTACCTCGCCCTGCTCCTGGCGGACGCCAACCGGACCGCGCTGGGGCTGTCGGCCGTGGGGTGCTTCCTGGCCGCGCTGCTTTTGGGGCTGTTCTTTTTGCGCGGGCACCGGTTCGGGGTGGCCCTGATTTTCGGGGTGGCGCAGGCCGCGGTGTACGTGGCCCTGCTCAAGCTGACCCATGCCGAGTGGGGGTACTGGCTCAAGGAGGCCTGCGGGCCGCTCCTGGGCCTCCTGGGCGTGCCTGAGGTGCCCCTGGACGGCGCGCACCGCACCCTGTTCTACGGCGTGCCCGCGGTGCTGCACGGGGTGCTGGCCGGCGGCCTTTCCCTCTTCGTTTGGCAGCGTCTGCCCGGCGTGGCTGGCGGGGGAGGCAAGGCCCCGGCCGGGGAGAAGAAGGGCGGGAAGAAGATTCCCCGGGGCAAGGGCAACCGCTGGAAGAAGTAGCGGCGGAAAGCCGGAAGACGGGCGATTCGTGAATCGCCCCTACAAAAGAGGGCCGGCCC
>JAEXTU010000123.1 GCA_023453335.1 Pseudomonadota bacterium
TTTCTGCTTCTCTTCGATGCGTCGGCGTTTCGCCGGGGCGAGTTCCGCCTCCCCTCCCCCTACTTGAACAGGCCCAGGTACTTCCCGTAGCCCTCCTCGGCCAGCTTGTCCTGGGGGATGAAGCGCAGGGCCGCGGAGTTCATGCAGTAACGCAGGCCGGTGGGCGCGGGGCCGTCGTCGAACACGTGGCCCAGGTGGCTGCCCGCGTACTTGCTGCGCACCTCGGTGCGCACGGAGAACAGGCGGCGGTCCTCCCTGGTCACGATGTTGCCGGGCTCCAGCGGCCGGGTGAAGCTGGGCCAGCCGGTGCCCGAGTCGTACTTGTCCGTGGAGGAGAAGAGCGGCTCGCCGGACACGATGTCCACGTAGATGCCCGGGGCGTGGTTGTCCGCGTACTGGTTGCGGAAGGGCGGCTCGGTGTCCTCCTCCTGAGTCACGGAAAACTGAATGGGGGTGAGCGTCTTCTTGAGCACGGCCTTGTCCGGCTTGACGAAGCGCTGCGGGTCGAACCCGGCCTTGTCTGCGGAAGCCGGGGCGGCCGGCGCGGCGCTGGCCCCGGGGCCGGGGTCCCGGGCCGGGGGCGCGGTCTTGGCGTCGCCCCAGGCCTTGTCCAGGAACTGGTCGCGGCCCGAGCCGTAGCGGTAGAAGTTGTACTTGAGCGCGTGGGTCTTGTAGTAATCCTGGTGGTAGTCTTCGGCCGGGTAGAAGTTCACGAAGTCCACGATCTCGGTCACGATGGGCTTGGGGAACTTGCCCGAGGCCGCGAGCCTGGCCTTGGACGCCTCGGCCAGCTTCCGCTCCTCGGGGTTCTGCACGAAGATCATGGCCCGGTACTGGTTGCCCCGGTCCACGAACTGTCCGCCGGCGTCGGTGGGGTCCACATGCCGCCAGAACCAGTCCAGGAGCTGGCCGTAGGTCAGCTTGGCCGGGTCGTAGAGCACCTTGACCGCCTCCAGGTGGCCGGTGCCGCCGGAGGAGACCTGCTCGTAGGTGGGGTTGGGCACGTTGCCGCCGGCATAGCCGGAGATGACCTCGGCCACGCCGTCCAGGTGCTCGAAGTCCGACTCCGTGCACCAGAAGCAGCCGCCCGCGAAATAGGCGGCCGCCAGCTTGTCCTTGCCATTGTCCATGGCCGGGCCTCCTGCTGCGGGGCCGGCCCAGGCCGTTCCCGCGACCACCGCCAGGAGCGCCGCCAGGCTGATGATGAGCGTACGCATGGGGGACCTCCTTGCGGGGAAATGTTTCACACCAATATAGTCAGTGGTAATTGCCCGCGGAAAGTCAAGGCGAGGCCTTGGCGGAGCCGCCGCGGCGCAGGATGGGACTAGGAGGCTGGGAGGGAACGGGCGAGGGGAGGCCGGGCTACATGCCCGAGAGGAAGGCCCCCATCTTCTTGTCCGTGCCGTGGATGTGGACCAGGAGCCAGTCGCTCAGAAAGGCCAGCAGCTTGAGAGGATGGTTTTCCGGGTCGTCGGGCGAGAAGCGCAGGGCCGCGGCCCGCACGGTGAACACCGCGTGCTGGGCCAGGTGCTCCTCGGTTTCGGGGTACCCGGCGCTCTCCATGTACTTCTCTTCGGTGACGAAGTGGAAACGGGCATAGTCCTGCATGCGCCGGGCGATGTCGGCGAACGCCGCGTCGCCCTGCTTTTGCAGCAGGACGGCCTCCAGGTCGTTGATCAGGCCCAGCAACTTCTTGTGCTGGCCGTCGATCTCCGGAATCCCGATGGCAAAACTGTCGCGCCAGACTGCCGGCATGGGTTCGTCCTAGCGAGCCTTCCGGCACGTGGAGCAGATGCCGTAGAGGTACATCTTGTGGCCGGTGAGCTCGAAGCCGTGGTTGCGGGCCAGGTCGATCTGCAGGGCCTCGATGCGCTCGTCCAGGACTTCCACGTTCACCCCGCAGCGCTCGCAGATGAGGTGGTCGTGGTGGTCGGCCCCGTACTTGCGCTCGTAGCGGGTCACCCCGTCCCCGAAGTGGACCTCCTTGGCCAGGCCGGACTCGGAAAGGAGCTTGAGGGTGCGGTACACCGTGGCCTGGCCGATGGACTTGTCCAGGCGCTTGACCAGGTCGTACAGTTCCTCGGAGGCCAGGTGCCCGTCCGCGCCCAGGAAGGCGTCCAGGATCATTCGGCGCTGCGGCGTCATTTTGAGCTTGCGGCGGCTGAGGAAATCGGCAAAGACGGCTTGCGGTTCCTTCATCTCCGGCCCCCCATTACAATACCGTCCGCTTGTATTCGGCCGGAAGCACGCCTGTCAAGGAACAGAGAACATGCGCCCCAGCACGCTCCTGGACATCACCCGCCCCCTGACCCCGGCCTCGCGGCCCTTTCCCGGCGACCCGCCGCTGGTGCTCATCGGCAGCGCGGAGCACGGCTGGCGCACCACGCACCTCTCCCTCTCGGCCCACTCGGGCACCCA
The DNA here is from genome assembly GCA_023453335.1 of Pseudomonadota bacterium. Taxonomy (GTDB): domain Bacteria; phylum Desulfobacterota; class Desulfovibrionia; order Desulfovibrionales; family Desulfovibrionaceae; genus UBA6814. The sequence continues at coordinate 2,419 of JAEXTU010000123.1, forward strand.
CCTGGACGCCCCGGCCCACCTGCACCCGGCAGGGGCGACCCTGGACGCCCTGCCGCTTTCGCGGTTCCTGCTCCCGGCCCGGGTCATCGACGCCGGGGACGCGGAGCACGTGGACGCGGGCCTGGTGGAGCGGGCCGGCCTGGCGAGGGGCTGCGCCGCCCTGTTCAGAACCCGCAACTCGGGCCTGCGCGACCTGGACCCGGCCCGGGGCTTCGCGGCCCTGACCGAGGGGGCCGCGGCCGCCCTGGTGCGGCAGGGCTGCACCCTGGCCGGGCTGGACGGCCCCTCGGCCGCCCCGGTCCAGTCCGAGGACCTGCCCGCCCACCGCATCCTGCTGGAGGCCGGGCTGCTCATCCTGGAGAACCTGATGCTCGCCGATGCCGAGCCCGGGGACTGGACCCTGGCCTGCTTCCCGCTCCTGCTGCCGGGAGTGGAGGCATCGCCGGTCAGGGCGGTCCTGCTGCGCTAGGCACGAAAAAGGGCGGCCCGAAGGCCGCCCTTTTTCGTGCCGGGAACCCGCCGCTAGTTGCCGGCCTTGAGCCGGTTCCAGAAGGCGTCGTACACGGCCACCGCCTCGCCCACGTCGTTCTGGAACTCGCTCTTGGCGAGCATGTCCGCGGGCGGGTATACGGTCTTGTTGTTGCGCAGGGACACCGCGAGCAGCTCCCGGGCGGCCTTGTTGGGGCTGGGGTAGCCCAGCTCCTCGCAGACCATCTTGGCGATCTCCGGCCGCAGCAGGAAGTTGATGAGGGCGAGCGCGCCCTTCACGTTCTTGGCCGCCTTGGGGATGGCCAGGCAGTCCATCCAGAACAGCCCGCCCTCCTTGGGCCAGACGAAGGTGAGCGACTTCATCTCGGGCGAGGCCTGGTAGGCCTCGCCGTTGAAGATGAGCCCGGCCGCCACCTCGTGGTTCAGGAAGGGCATCTTGGGCGCGTCGGAATTGAAGGTGCGCACGTTGGGCAGCAGGGTCTTCAGGAGGTTGTAGGCCTCCTCGATGTGCTTGGGGTCGGTCTCGTTCTGGGAGTAGCCCAGCCGCCTGAGCGCCATGCCGAACACGTCGCGCATGTCGTCGTTGAGCACCAGGGCGTTCTTGAACTCGGGCCGCCAGAGGTCGGCAAAGGAGGTGATGCTCTTGGGGTCGACCTTGGCGGCGTCCACCGCGATGCCGGTGCCGCCCCAGTTGTAGGGCACGCTGTAGGCGTTGCCCGGGTCGAAGGGCTTGTCCAGCAGGTCCGGGTCCAGGTTCTTCCAGTTGGTGAGCGCGCCCTTGTCCAGGGGCTGGAGCATGCCCTCGCGCCGCATGCGGGTCACGTAGTAGGCCGAGGGCACGATGAGGTCGTAGCCCTCCCCGCCCAGCATCTTGAGCTTGGCGTACATGGCCTCGTTGGACTCGTAGGTGGAGTACACCACCTTGATCCCGGTCTCCTTGGTGAACTTCTTGAGCACCGCGTCGGGCAGGTACTCGGTCCAGTTGTAGAAGTGCACCTCCTCGGCCGCCCGGGCCGGGGCGGGCAGGCACAGGGCGGCCAGGAGCAGGGCCGGGAGGGCGAGCAGCGAGAGTCTCTTCATTTCTTTTCCCCCAGGAGCAGTTGCGAGGTGAGGACCACGGCCACGGTGACCGCCACCAGGATGGCCGAGAGGGCGTTGACCACGGGTTTCACCCCCACCTTCACCATCGAGTAGATGCGCAGGGGCAGCACCTCGAAGGTCGGGCCGGTGGTGAAGAAGCTCACGATCACGTCGTCCATGGACAGGGTGAAGGACAACAGCCAGCCCGCAGCCACCGCGGGCATGAGCATGGGCAGGATCACCAGGCGGAAGGTGTCGAACTCCCCGGCCCCCAGGTCCTGGGCCGCCTCCACCAGGTGGGGGTCGAACCCGGCCAGCCGGGAGTACACGGTGACCGCCACAAAGGGCAGGCAGAAGGTGACGTGGGCGAGCAGCAGGGTCACGAAGCCCGGAGTCAGGCCCAGGGACACGAAGAGCACCAGGAGCGACACGCCCATGACGATGTCCGGACTCATCATGGTCACGAACAAACAGGTCTGGGTCAGGCGGCGGCCCCGGAAGCGGTACTGGTGCAGGGCTACCGCGGCCAGGGTGCCCAGGGCCGTGGCCGCGGTGGCGGCCAGGGCGGCCACCAGGAGCGAGTGCAGGGCCGCGTCCAGCAGCGCGGAATCCTGGGCCAGGTCCGCGTACCAGCGCAGGGTGAAGCCCTTCCAGGAGGCCCCGTACTTGGAGTCGTTGAAGGAGAAGGCGATGAGCACCGCGATGGGGATGTACAGGAACAGGTACACCGCCGCGGCGTAGAAGGCCTTCACGACGTTCCTCACCGCCGCACCTCCTCCCCGGCAGGCGGGGAGAGTTTGAGGCGCAACACGGCCAACAGGGCCATGACCGCGGTGAGCAGCATGCTGGCCGCGCTGCCCAGGGGCCAGTCGCGGGCCGAGAGGAACTGGTTCTTGATGAAGTTGCCCACCAGGAGGGTCTTGGCCCCGCCCAGGATGTCCGGGATGTAGAACAGGCAGAAGGAGGGCAAAAACACCAGCATGCACCCGGCCACGATGCCCGGCATGGTGAGGGGCAGGGTGATGCGCCAGAACACCCTGGCCCGGTCCGCGCCCAGGTCCCGGGCGGCCTCCAGGAGCCGCGGGTCCAGCTTCTCGATGGAGGCGTACAGGGGCAGGATCATGAAGGGGAGCAACGTGTAGGTGAGCCCCGCGAACACCGCCGGCGCGGTGTAGAGGATGGACAGGGGCTCGGCCATGAGGCCCAGGCCCAGGAGCACGGCGTTGAGCAGGCCCTCGGTCTTGAGGATGAAGATGAGGGCGTAGGTGCGGATGAGGGAGTTGGTCCAGAAGGGGATGATGACCAGGAGCAGGAGGAGCGGCCGCCGGGCCCGGGGCAGCCGCGCCAGGATGTAGGCGAAGGGGTAGCCGATGAGCAGGCACAGGGCGGTGGCCCCTGCGGCCAGGGCCAGGGAGTCGGCGAATACCCCGGCGAAGAGCGGGCTCAGGAGCCGGCCGTAGCTGCCCAGGGTCAGGGGCAGGGCCAGAAACTCGCTCTCCCCGCGGCTGGCGAAGCTGGCGCCCAGGACCAGGATATTGGGCGCGGCCACGAAGACCAGGAGCCAGGCCATGACCCCGCCCACCGCCAGGGTGCGGAACAGGCTGCGGTCCGAGGGCCTAGCCGCCATCGGGGAGCACCACCTCCCAGCCCTGGATCCAGCTCACGTGCACCCGCTCGCCCACGGCGAAGGCGATCTTGTCCGCGTCCTCGTTGAAGAACTCGGTGGCCACCACCCGCTTGCCGATGTCCAGGTTCACGGCGATGTCGTAGGTGGCGCCCTTGTACACGGTCTCCTCCACGGCGCCGGGCAGCCAGAGCTGGCGCGCCCCGGACGGCGGGGTGCGCTCCAGCCAGAGGTCCTCGGGCCGCAGGATGACCTTGACCAGGTCGCCCGGGGCGAAGGGGCGCTTGGCGGCCAGGGCGCAGGCCGTGCCCTCCACCACCGCGGCCACGTGGCCGTTCTCCCGGGCCAGGATGCGGCCGTCCAGGATGTTGGTCTCGCCCACGAAGCGGGCCACGTAGAGGTTCACCGGCTCCTCGTAGACCTCGGCCGGGGCCCCGGTCTGCTCGATGCGGCCCTCGCTCATGACCACCACCCGGTCGGACATGGCGAAGGCCTCTTCCTGGTCGTGGGTCACAAAGATGAAGGTGATGCCCAGCTTGCGCTGGAGGTGCTTGAGCTCGGAGCGCATCTGCATGCGCAGTTGCACGTCCAGGGCGGAGAGCGGCTCGTCGAGCAGGAGCACCAGGGGCTGGTTGACCACCGCCCGGGCGATGGCCACCCGCTGCTGCTGGCCGCCGGAGAGTTGGCGGGGCCGGCGGGCGGCGAGGTTCTCCAGGCCCACCATGCGCAGGGCGTCGGCCACCCTCGCGGCGATCTCGGCCTTGGGCGCGCGGGACATCTGCAGGCCGAAGGCCACGTTCTCGGCCACGCTCATGTGCGGGAAGAGCGCGTAGCTCTGGAACACGGTGTTCACCCGCCGCCGGTTGGGCGGGGTGTCGTTGGCCCGCTGCCCGGCGATGAACACGTCGCCGCTCGACGGGGTCTCGAAGCCGGCGATGAGCCTGAGGATGGTGGTCTTGCCGCAGCCCGAGGGGCCGAGGATGGTGAGGAACTCGCCGTTCTTCACGTCCAGGCAGAGCGGCTCCAGAACGGTCTGGTCACCGAAAGACTTGGCGACGCCCGAGAGCCGCACAATGGCCTCGTGTCCGACCATGTCCTCCCCCTGCCCTGGCGATTCGGTTGGCGCGCCTGCGCCCGAAGGCGGTTCCTCCCCCGGCGCCCGCGCGCCGGACACCGGGTTGTAGAAAATTTTCCCGGGAAAGGGAATGGGAATTCCCGGTCTGCGCGAGCCGCGCGGAGCCGGCCGGCATTCCACTCTTTTGACCGGCCTTGCAGGAACCTCTCGAAAAGGGCATGGGAAAAGAATCATGGCCCCACCGAACCTGCGGCCCCGGGCAGCCATGCCGCGCCACACCCGACTCCTCCCGGCCCTGCTGGGGGCTCTCCTCCTGTTCCTGGCCGCCGTCCCGGCCCTGGCCGTGGACACGCCCCCGACTCCGGCCCCGCCCCTCACCGTGGCCGTGGAGGACTACTACGCCCCCTTCAGCCTGCTCGACGCCGCGGGCCGGCCTGCGGGCCTGTTCGTGGACATCTGGAACCTGTGGTCCGCCAAGACCGGCCGGCCGGTACGCTTCCTGGCCGGGACCTGGGCGCGGACCATGGAGGCCCTGCGGGACGGCGAGGCGGACGTCCACTCCGGCCTGTTCGAGAGCGAGAACCGGCGGGAGTGGCTGGATTTCTCCGCGCCCTTCTACCACATCGCCACCCGGCTCTACGTGCCCGCCGGCCCCGACGCCCCGCGCAGCCTGGCCGACCTGGCCGGCCGGCCGGTGGGCGTGTACCGGGGCAGCTACCAGGAGGAGTACCTGCGCCGCGCCTTCCCCGCGGTGGAGGCCGCACCCTTCGACGGCACCGCATCCCTGCTCTCGGCAATGTCCGCGGGCCGCATCCGGGCCTTCCTGGGCGAGGCCCTGCCCACGGCCAAGGCCCTGCGCGACATGGGCCTGTCCGGCCGGGTGGAGTCGCGGGAGATGCACTTCGCCAACACCGTGCACGCCGCGGTGAAGAAGGGCCGCGCCGGGCTCCTGGCCCAGGTGGACGCCGGCCTGGCCGCCATCACCGAGGAGGAGTACGCGGCCCTGGAGGCGCGTTGGATCGAGAACCCCTCCGAGCGGTTCTACCGGGCCGGGGCCGGCCGCATCAAGCTTTCGCCCGCGGAAGAGGCCTTCCTGCGCCGCCACCCGGTGCTCACCCTGGGCGTGGGCAACGCCTTCCCGCCGCTCATGTGGGTGGAGGAGGAGGCTGGCCGCACGATGTTCAAGGGCCTGGTGGCGGACTACGTGGAGGTCCTGTCCCAGCGCCTGGGCGTGCGCATGGAGCTCCGGCTGGACCTGGGCTTCAACGAGGCCCTGGAACGCGCCCGCGCCGGCGAGGTGGACCTCCTGCCGGCCCTGGCCCAGACCCCGGAGCGCGCCAAGTTCCTCAGCTTCACCGCGCCCTACCTGGAGTTCCCCATGGTCATCGTGACCCGCAGCGACGCGCCGTTCGTGGCCGGGCTGGGGGACCTGGCGGGCAAGACCACGGCCGAGGTGCCCTGGCTGTACAACTATTCCTGGTTCACCCGGGAGCACCCGGAGTTCAGGATCCTCGAGGTGGGATCCATCCCGGACGTGTTCCGGGCGGTGGCCACCGGCCAGGCCGACTTCTGCGTCATCAACCTGGCCGTGGCCGGGTACTGGATTCCCAAGCTGGGCCTGGCCAACCTCAAGGTGGCGGCCCCGGCCGGCCGCAACGACAACCAGCTGCGCATGGGGGTGCGCTCCGGCCTGGAGCCCCTGGCGGGCATCCTGGAAAAGGCCCTGGCCTCCCTGACCCCCGCCGAGCGCGAGGCCATCCGGCGGCGCTGGCTGCCGGTGCAGGTGGAGAAGGCCTTCGACACCCGGCGCATCCGGGAGGCGGCCCTGCAGGTGGGCGGCGCGGCCGCCGCGGTCCTGGCCCTGGTCCTGCTCTGGACCTGGCAGGTGCGGCGGCGCGAGGCGCGCTTCAAGGGGCTCACCGAGCAGAGCCTGGACCTCACCCTGGCCTTCTCCCCGGACGGGGGCATCGTGTACCAGAGCCCCTCGCACCAGGCGCTGCTGGGCTACGGCCCGGGCGAACTGCTGGGGACCCGGGTGCAGGCCCTGTTCCATCCCGACGACCTCCCCGCCCTGGAGCAGGCCCGGGCGGGGCTGGCCGAGCGGCAGGACCCGGTCCGCCTGGCCCACCGCCTGCGACGCCGGGACGGGGGGTGGCTCAGCTTCGAATCCAATCTCACGGACCTCACCGCCAACCGCTCCCTGCGCGCCCTGGTGCTGCACGCCCGGGACGTGACCGCCCGCCTGCGCGCGGAAGAAGCGCTGCGCCACAGCGAGGCCCGCTACGCCCTGGCCCTGGACGCGGCCGGGGTGGGGGCCTGGGACCGGGACCTGGCCACCGGCGAGATCATCTGGTCGGCCAACGTGGAGCCCATGTTCGGCCTCATCCCCGGCTCCTTCGGCCGCACCTTCGCCGACTTCCTGGCCCTGGTCCATCCCGAGGACCGGGATGCGGTGGTGGCGGCCGGGGCCCGCTGCCTGTCCGGCAGCGGCGAGTACACGGCCGAGTACCGGGTGCTGCGGCCGGACGGCCGGGAATGCTGGATCCTGGCCCGGGGCAACGTGGTCCGCGACCAGGACGGCAAGCCGGTCCGGCTCACCGGGGTGCTCTCGGACGTGACCGAGCGCCGCCGCATGGAATCGGACCTGGTGCGCCTGGCCACCCTGGACGAACTCACCCGCCTGACCAACCGCCGCCACTTCCTGGAGCTGGCCCGGCGCGAGGTGGAGCGCTCCCGGCGCTACGGGTCCAGCCTGTCCCTGCTCATGGTGGACGCGGACCATTTCAAGGACGTGAACGACACCCACGGCCACGCCGGCGGGGACGCGGTGCTGCGCGCCCTGGCCGAAACCGGCCGGCGGCTCCTGCGCGAGGCCGACGTGCTGGGCCGCCTGGGCGGGGAGGAGTTCGCCCTGCTCCTGCCCGAGACCGAGCTGACCCAGGCGGTGGTGGTGGCCGAGCGCCTGCGCGCGGCGGTGGGCGCGCTGCGCGTGGCCCTGCCCGGGGGCGGCAGCGCGGCGGTGACGGTGAGCGTGGGGGTGGCGGCTCTGGGCCCGGGGGTGGAGAGCCTGGACGAGCTCATGCGCCGCGCCGATTCGGCGCTCTACGCGGCCAAGGACAAGGGCCGCAACCGGGTGGAAATTTTTTAACGTTTGCGGGGCAGGACCAGGGAGAACTCGACGACGCCGTCCTGGTTGGTGAAGCCCACCCGGCCGCCCAGGTAGCGTTCGGCCAAGAGGCGCATGCTGTAGGTGCCCAGGCCGCGGCCCTCGCCCTTGGTGGAGAAGGAGCGCTTGAACACCTGGCGGGCGGCCGAGGGGTCCATCTGGCCGGGGTTGCGCACGAAGATGCGCACCTCGTCCGCCTCCGCGCTCCCGCCCACGGTTACGGTGGAGCCGGGGGGCACCGCCTCCAGGGCGTTCTTGAGCATGTTGCCCAGGATGCGGCCGAGCAGCACCGGATCGCTCTCCAGCACCGCCTCCGGGTACCCCTCCGCCGCGATGGTGCGGCGGCGGGTCATGGGGTGCTGGAGGTAGCGCGCCACGGCCTGGCGCAGCACGTCGCCGGCGCGGACCTCCTGGAACCGGGGCGCCAGCTCCCCGTGCTCCGCGGACAACAGGTCGCGGTGGCTGTATATCTCCTCCAGGAGGGTCTCCATGGAGGAGTGCAGCCCGACCAGTTCGTCGGACACCGCGGCGGGCGCATCCTCGCGCAGCAGGCCCAGGAGGCCGCAGACCCCGCCCGCGGTGTTCAGGATGTCGTGGAAGAAGATGCGCTCCAGGATGCGGCGGCGCTTCTCGTGGCTCACGTCCAGCACCGAGAACACCGTGTAGTCTTCGCCGTCCACCGCGAAGGGAACCGAGTGGACCCGCAGGTCCAGGGCCTGCAGCCCGTGCTCCCCGTGGCGCAGCATGCGGCATTCCTTGGTCTCCAGCCGCCCGGCCAGGCCGCCCAGGATGGCCTGCACCGCGCCGCACTCCCGGCAGAAGTCCGAGGTGCCGCAGCCGCCCGGGCCGGCCTCGGCATAGATGCAGCCGAAGAGCTCCCCGGGCCGCCGGCCCAGGGCCGGGGCCAGGTCGGCGCTGCCCAGGAGCGCGCCCAGGGCCTGGTTGCCGAAGACCAGTTGGCGGCACTGGTTGAGGACCATGACCGGATGGGGCAGGCAGTCGGCCAGGTGCTGGCACGACTGGCGGCCGATGGCCGCGAAGCTGCGCAGGATGTCCTCGCGCGGGACACGCTCCGCCGGCGCGAAAAAGGTGTCCAGGTCGGTCATGCGGCGCACTGTATCCAACTGCCCGCCGGGACACAAGAACAAGCGTCCGGCTACCTCTCCGGCCCCGGGCTGGACGACATGTCCGAAAAACAGTAAAATCCCGCTGAATTTCTTGGGACATTCCGGCACCTGGGGGGAACGTGCAGGCATCGCGCAAGCTCACGGCGCACATCGCCGTGCCGGTGGCCCTTGGGCTTGCGCTGCTCTATGTCCTGCTCTCGGTGTTCGTGCTCTCGGCCATCTCCTCCTTCACCCGGGACCGCATCGACCGCGACCTCACCACCCACGCCCGGGAGCTCCTGGAAGTCTGCAACTACGCCTTCGACGGCCTCATGCACTCGGGCAAGGCCACCGATCCGGTGGAGACCCGGGTCAAGAAGGCCGCGACCCTGGGCCAGATCGAGGACTACCTGCGCCAGCAGAGCCTGGAGGGCCTGGTGGTCTCCATCCCGGACGGGGCCGCCCTGCTGGCCTCCCGCGGCCTGGCCGGCGCCGCGGCGGACCTGCCCGAGCCCGCGCCGGGACAGACCCATGGCGAGGCCACGCTCGCGGGCCGCGACTACTACACCCTGCGCACCGCCTTTGCGCCCTGGTCCTGGCGGCTGGTGCTCATGGTCCCGGCCCAGGGCTACGACCACCTGAAGACCATGGTCCTGTCCGCCTACCTCTCCACCGGCCTGCTCCTGGCCGGGGCCCTGGCCGCCTTCCTGCTCTGGGCCAACCGCAGCCTGGGCCGGCCGGTGGCGGAGATCGTGGCCGCCCTGGAAAAGGGCCAGCCCCCCCGCTACCGGGGCATCGCGGAGTTCGAGCAGGTGAGCGACGGCGTGCAGCGCATGATGGCCGACCTGGAGCGCACCATGGAGGACCTGCGCGAGCTGGAGGACGTGGTGGAGCGCAGCCCGGTGGTGGTGCTCCTGTGGCGCAACTCCCCGGGCCGGCCCGTGGAGTACGTCTCGGCCAACGTGCGCCAGTTCGGCTACTCGGCCGAGGAGTTGACCTCGGGCGCGGTGCGCTTCGCCCAGCTGGTCCACCCCGCGGACGCGGTGCGGGCGACCGAGCACGCCCAGGGCTGGGAGCACGCCGCGGGCGAGGAGTTCTCCCTGGAGTACCGCATCCAGACCAAGGCCGGCGAGGTGCGCTGGGTGGACGGCCGCACCTGGGTGCGCCGCGACGCTGAGGGCCACATCACCCATTTCCAGGGCCTGGTCATCGACATCACCGAGCGCAAGCGCATGGAGGCCGAGTTCCTCTCGGCCAAGGAGGCCGCGGAGGAGGGCAGCCGGGCCAAGAGCGAATTCCTGGCCAACATGAGCCACGAGATCCGCACCCCCATGAACGCCATCCTGGGCATGACCCAGCTCACCCTGGAGACCAGCCTCTCCACCGAGCAGCGGGAGTTCCTGGAGGCCGTGGACTCGGCCGCGGAATCCCTGCTCTCCATCATCAACGACATCCTGGACTACTCCAAGATCGAGGCCCGCATGGTGCGGCTGGAGAGCATCCGCTTCGATCTGAGCAAGCTGGTGCACAACGTGCTCACC